>DASUEW010000730.1:0-7329 GCA_036274875.1 Ilumatobacteraceae bacterium | reverse complement strand
GTCCTCGCCGTCAAGCGTGAGTCCGACGCCTACTTTCCTGGTAACAGCCGGATCTTCTTGGCTGGCCTGATGGGCTGGGACAGCGATGACCCGCCGACTGCCGATGGCCTGATCGACAGCGTCCTGGTTGCCCAAGGGTGGGCACACATCGTGACGATCCAACGGAACGGCGGACAGATTCTCGGACATCGTGACCTCGCCCTCGACGGGATCCGCGGTCTACGCGAGGTGAGTCATCGCGGAGGCGGAACGGTGATGCTGTACGAGGGGGCCACCGCCGTGCGTCCTGCGACCGTCGAGGAGGCCGCTGTGATGCCGGTCATGTCGACGTGGGGGTACAAGGTGATCTCGGTGCTGGCGGAGCGATTGTTCGTGCAACGACTTCCGCTCGCGAAGCAGTAGCCCGAGGAGGCAGGCGAAGACCGCCGGCTGGCTGCCCACGTCGGCACGACGCCCGTGATGCCGCGGGATGCGACGATGAGCAGATGTCCGAAACACTCCCGTTCGACGCCATCGTGATCGGAGCCGGCCAAGCCGGGCCCGGCATCGCCCGTCACCTCGCGGCGGCCGGCCAACGGGTCGCCCTGATCGAAGCCGACAAGGTCGGCGGGACGTGCCTCAACCGGGGCTGCCGGCCGACCAAAGCGTTGCGGGCGTCGGCGCGGGTGGCCCACCTGGCGCGGACCGCCGGCCGCCACGGCGTGTGCACCGGGCAGGTCAGCGTCGACTTCGCCGCGGTGATGGCGCGCAAGGACGCGCTCGTCGACCAATGGGTCGACGGGTACGCCGACTCCCTCGCCCACACCGACGGGTTGACGCTGCTGTACGGCGAAGCCCGATTCACCGGTCGCTCCGGTTCCCAGTTCGCGGTCGCCGTCGGAGATCGGTCGCTGACCGCCGCCCAGGTGTTCCTCAACGTCGGTACCCGCGCCACGAAGCCGCCGATCCCTGGTCTCGACGACGTCGCGTGGCTCGACAACGATCGCGTGCTCCATCTCGACGAGCTCCCGACCCACCTCGTGATCCTCGGCGGCAGCTACATCGGCCTCGAGCTCGGACAGCTCTTCGCCCGCTTCGGCAGCGCGGTCACCATCGTCGAGCGCGGCGAGCGGATCGCGGCACGGGAAGACGCCGACATCTCCGCCGAGATCGCTCGCTTCCTGACCGCCGAGGGCGTGGGCCTCCGCATGTCGGCGACCGTCGAGCGGATCGAGCCGATGGGCGACGGCGTGCGCGTGCACGTCGCCGGTGACGACCCGATCGACGGTTCGCACCTGCTGGTGGCGATCGGGCGAACACCGAACACCGACCGCCTCGACCTCGATCGCGTCGGGCTCGAGACGGACGACCGTGGCTTCGTGCCCACCGACGGCGTGTTCCGCACGGCTGTCGACGGAATCTGGGCGCTCGGCGACATCAACAGCCGTGGGGCGTTCACCCACACGTCGTACCAGGACTCCGAGATCCTCGTCGATCACCTCAGCGGTGGGCGCCGCACCGCGGACGGACGCATCCCGACCTACGCGATGTTCACCGATCCGCCCCTCGGACGGGTCGGCATGACCGAGCGGGAGGCGAAGGCATCGGGACGCTCGGTGAGCAAGGCGACGATTCCCGCATCCCATGTGACGCGCGCCGTGCTCGACGGCGAGACGGACGGGCTCATCAGCATCCTCGTCGACGCCGAATCGGAACGGATCCTCGGCGCTTCTGTCCTGTGCATCGCCGGCGACGAGATCGTGCAGATCATCAGCGCACTGATGCACGCCGACGCGTCGTGCCGCGTTCTCGCGGAGATGCTGCCGATCCATCCCACGGTCGCCGAGTTCTATCCCACGATCCTGGGGCGTCTCGCGCCCCTCGAGGCCGAAGTGCTGAGATCAATGCCGTATGGAGGCTGATGCACGGTCGGATGTCAACGCCAGCCGGTCGGCGGATGCGTCACGGATGGCTCATGTGCCGATCGCTACTGTCAGGCCACGCCTTCGTGATCCGCGTCGCGACCGCGAAGAACGCTGCTCCGACCGCCAGCCCGATGACGACGTCGTTTCCCAACACGGCGACGGCGGCACCGAGGCCAACGGCCAGGAACAGGATCACGATGGTGCGACCGGAAGTCGCACTCGTCCGCGTGATCGTCGTCCGCCTGCCCAATTTCCCGACAGGTGCCTGCGGCGACGAGCCGAGGTGGGGCGCTCCGGGCTCGGACGTGTCCAGGCGCGGTGCCGTCGTGCGCTGCCACGAGTCGCGCAGCCGGACCTTTGGCCCGGTTCGCAGGATCGCTCCGGTGTACACCCGTCCGGCGAACACGACGAGGCCGACGAGGGCGAGACCGGCGAGGACGACGGCGAGCACGGGCTCCCACCACGCTGCCACGCCCAGCGCGAGACGGCCTGGCATCGCGAGCGGCGCGGTCGCCGGGAACAGCGAGAGAAGCTGGGACCAACCACTGTCGGGGTCGCTGCTCACCGCCACCAACGAGGCCCAGTAGCCGCCGATCAACACGTAGAGGACGGGCCCGGCGACGCTCTGCGCATCCTCCGTGCGCGACGCGAGCGAGCCGAGCGCCCCGTACGCCATGGCGTAGAGGGCGTAGCCGAGCACGAACCACACCACCACCCACGCCAGCACGCCGCCGCTGACGGCCGGGATGTCGACGGAGTCGACGACGGTGATGGCGACGAGCGCCGCCAGTGCCGTCACGGCGAATTGGGCGAACCCGAGCAGTCCGATCCCGGCGACCTTGCCGGTCAGCAAGCTGCGAGCCGGCATGCGCGCCAACAGCACCTCGACGACCCGGCTCGACTTCTCCTCCACGACACCGGTCAGCACCAGATTCCCATAGGTGGCGATGGCCACGAGCAACAGCGCGGTCATGGCGATCGCGGCCAACTCGTCGTCGGGGTTGCGCCCGGCGACCGAGCCGAGCTCGACGCTGTCGACGGGTACGGGGGCCACCAATGCGAGGAGGTCGTCCGGATCGATGCCGGCGGCAGCCGCCCGCTCTTGGACGGCGACGAGCTGTATACCAGCGGTGACGACCGCACGCAGTTCGTCGTCGGCCTTGCCCCGCCACTCCAGCCGTTGGGCGTCGACGACGAGCACGTCGACGTCCTCCTCGCGGACAGCTTCCTCCCCGGCGGCCACGTCGTCGTACCGGTGCATGCGCACCGTCGTGCCGACGGCCTCGCCCTGGTCGGAGATGGCGCGGGTCAGCTCGTCCGGGATGGCACCGGTCAAGCCGACGTCCTTGGCCCGTGCGCCGGTGTCGATCATGGTGGGCACGACGATCATGCCGACGACGACGAGGAGCATGAGGGCGAGCCCGGCGCGGAAACCGCGGGAGCGGCTTCGCTCGCGCATCTCCCGGACGGCGACCAGCCAGCCCTGCCGCACGCCGTTCATGCCGCCACCGCCTGGCGGAACAGCTCGGACAATCTCGGCGGCTGGTAGGTGAACGAGATGATGTCGGGGGTGTGCCGAGCGATCGCCACCACGGCCGCGAGGTCCGCGTCCCGGTCGACACGTAGGCGCGCCTCACCGTCCTTCGACTCGACGAGCTCGACCGACGGCAGCGCCGACCAGTCGACCGCCGCGCCGCGGTAGTGGACATCGACGAAGCGGTGCGGGACTGCGGTCCGTAGCTCGTCGAGGTCGCCGGCCAGGGCGATCCGCCCGTGGTCGATGATGACGACGTCCTCGCAGAGATCCTCGACCAGATCGAGCTGGTGGCTCGAGAACAGCACGCTCGCGCCAGCGGCCGCCACCTCGGCGAGCAGCTCGGACATCGTGCCCATGGCAATGGGGTCGAGCCCAGAGAACGGTTCGTCGAGCACGAGCAGGTCGGGTTCGTTGACGAGGGCGGCAATCAGCTGGACGCGCTGTTGGTTGCCGTGCGACAGGTCATCGAGGTGGGCGTTCTTCCGATCGGCGAGGCCGAGCCGCTCGAGCCAGCTGTCGACGAGACCCCGCACGTCCCTGCTCGACCGCCCGCACAGCCGGCCCAGGTAGATGAGCTGATCTCGCACCTTCATGCGGGGGTACAGACCCCGCTCCTCCGGCATGTAGCCGAACCTGGCCCGCTGCGCCGCCCCGATCGGCACCCCCCGCCAACGCACGATGCCGGCGTCGAGCTCGACGAGCCCGAACACCGCGCGCATCGCGGTGGTCTTGCCGGCGCCGTTGGGGCCCAAGAAGCCGGTGAGCCGCCCCGGCTTGGCGGAGAACGTACAGCCGTCGAGCGCGGCGACGTCACCGAAACGCTTGGAGCCGCCCTCGACCTCCAGCACGAGTCACCTCCACGATGACAGTGCCTCGGGCGAGCTCGGCCCACCAGGGCCGAAGGACTCGAAATTGCCTACGGGGCGTAGACCCGGACCCAGTCGACCGCGAGTGTCTGGACCTCGAAGTCGATCGGGCCGGGTTCTCCACCGAGCAGCCCGCCGATTGCGAGGTTCAGCACGAGATAGAACTCGTGGTCGAACACCCATTGACGATCGTCGCTCCGATCGAGGCGGTGGTATTCGTTGCCGTCGACGAACCAGACGATGCTCGTCGGCCCCCACTCGACGGCGTAGGTGTGGAACTCCTGATGGCTGCCGACATCGACGGCACCCGTCACTCCCTCGTGCGCCGAGTAGCCGGGACCGTGCGCGGTTCCGCGCACGACGTTCCCGTCGCGACCGACGTGTTCGACGACGTCGATCTCACCCGACGCCGGCCAGCCGACCTCGGCAAAGTCGGCACCGAGCATCCAGAACGCCGGCCATGTTGCCTCGCCGATGGGGAAAGCGGCTCGTATCTCGAAGCGCCCGTACTGCCACGACGCGATCCCGGCGGTTGTCAGACGCGACGAGACGAAGTGACACGCGCCGTACCAGCACGACGGCGCGGCAGTGACGTCGAGGGGCTGTGATGTGATCAGCAGGTGGCCGTCGCCGTCGGTGGCGGCGTTGGAATCGGTGTAGTACTCGAGTTGGCGGTTGCCCCACCCGGTGCCGCCGATGTCGAACGCCCACCGCGACGGGTCGGGTCTGGTGCCGACCGGGTCGTCGAACTCGTCCGCCCAAACGAGCGCAGGTGCCACAACAACACTAGATGGTGGTGCGGTGGTGGTCGTGGTGGTGATGGTGTCCGGCACGGTGGTCGTGACGAGATGGGTGGTGGTCGCGGCCGGCACGGATGTGGTGGCGGCGAACGTGGTGGAAGTGGTGGCGGCGGACTCCGATGACGGTGACGCCGATCGCGAGGGTGCAGTCGCGCTCGGCGAGTCCGAGGAACATGCAGCGAGCACGACACAGGCGACGACGCCACCGGCCGCCGACCTCAGGCGACGGGCGCTCACGGCGCCACCGAGACCTGGCCGAGAACCTGGAGCACGAACCCGTCGATGTCACCGGCGAGCGGCGGCGTCAGGTAGAGCGACTTCGAGAACCTGACCACCATCACGACATCGTCGTCAGGGTGGTACATCACCCTGACGTCGCCGCCGTCATGGAACACGTAGAGCCACGGTGTCGCATCCTCCGCCGTGGCCGCGGCGCACGGGCAGTGACGCCAGACGCCGAGGCCGGCGCCTTCGGAGAACTCGGCCCCGCCCCACACCATCTCGTCGAGCATCGCCGCCGACAAGATGGTGTGCTGGCGGAACAGTGCGTCGTACCAGGTGGCCAGATCGTCGAGGGTCGAGATGACGCCGCCACTCGCGAATCCGACGAAGCCGGAACGCGTGTTGTCGACGAGCTCTGTGTCGTCCATGCCGAGCGGCACGAAGAACCTCGCGTCGAGTTGTTCTGCGAGTGAGCTACCACTGACCTGCTCGATCAGCATCCCGACGAGGAAGTAGTTCGTCGAGGAGTACTCGACCGCCTCTGAAGACGTGTCGCTCACCTCGTAGGAAGCGAGCACCGCCTCGAGCGGGTCGACGAGTGCTACCGGGTCGAAGCCGGCGACGGTCCGGTAGTCGACGAGCCCGGAAGCGTGCGCGAGCAGACGTCGCAGCGTCAACGATGCGGTCAGCTCCTGAGGCAGCCCGGTCATGCGCGGCAACGGATCGTCGAGGGACAGGAGGCCGACGTCGACGAGTTGGAGGGCGGCCGCGGCGACCATCGTCTTGGTGACGCTCAAGGCCTCGAACTGCTCGCCGGGGTCGACGATGGTCTGGAGGTCCGCATCGGAGTCCTCCGGCGGTGTCCCGTCGTCGAACGACAACGTGGTCGGTTCTCTGTCTGATCCGGTGACGTCCGGTCCGATGATCACGACCGCGGCTGACTCGACGGCGTTGCCGGTCATCCATCCCGGAATCCCGCCCGCGCCGGTGTCGGATCCTGTGGGACCGGCCGCGCTGAGCCCGACTTCAGGGCGGGCCGACGGGGCGGGCGGAGCGACCTCGTCGGTCAGCCGGGGGAACAACGTCGGTTGTGTCACCATCACCGCTGCCACCAACGTGAGGCCGAGAACCCGTGCGGCGATGACCGGATGGTTCTTGCGTGTCGGCGACCAACGGTGCTCGAACGGGCGCAGCGTGACGACCGCGAAGATCAACAATGGCACGAACACCAGCGACAGCAGTCCGACGTCCGCGGGTGACGACGGTGCGCCGGCGATCGCGAAGGCGACGCACAGCACAGCGGTGTGCCACAGGTACACCGTCATCGAGTTCGACGCGACCCATCCGAGAACCTTGTTGACGCCGGGGATCTCGCCGAGGAGACGGAAGTGGTCCTCGAACAGGATGACGACCCCCAACCAGCACAGTCCGACAAGAGCCATCGTCACGTTCGAGTTGTTCACGACCATGCCCGCGGGCGGCGCGATCCACGTTGCGGCCGCCGTCAAGATGACCAGGACGATGAGGATTCGCCCGCGGTGATAAAGGCGGGCGAACTCGCGGCGCAGGTGGTGACCTGCGAGGCCGATCGCGAAGAACCCACCGAAGCAGACGAGGTCTCCGACACCTCGCAAGATGGCTGTCGGGCGAACCGCTGTCTGCCGGGCGATCACCGCATCGAGCGAGACGAGCGCAGCTGCCCACACCGCCACCCACACCGGGGCGCGCAACCGGCGCCCGACGCGCATCGCGAGCGGGACCGCGACGAGCACGAGGATCAGCGCCCGCAAGAACCACAGCGGCGTCGACAGCCATCCCTCCTCCCACGGCAACGGAGCGGGACTCTGGAAGGGGATGATCCAGCTGACAACGTCGAGGCTGTGCGTGCGCCACACGTCCGGGTTGGCGATGAACACCGCAGCGAGCGACGCCGTGACGAACACGGCGTACGGCGGGAGCAGGCGGCGCAGGCGGGCACGGATGACGACCCCGACCGGACG
>DASUEW010000729.1:0-3603 GCA_036274875.1 Ilumatobacteraceae bacterium | reverse complement strand
TCGGGGGTCTCGCTCACCAACGAGAAGAGCTACCTGATCGGCAAATTCGCCCGTCTGGCCCTGCACACCGCCAACCTCGACTACAACGGCCGGTTCTGCATGGTCTCGGCCGGCGCCGGGAACAAGAAGGCCCTCGGTGTCGACCGGGCACCGAACCCATGGAGCGACATCCCGCTCGCCGATGTGGTGTGGATCGCCGGCTCGAACGTCGCCGAGACGTTCCCGATCACGACGAGCTACATCTGGCGCGCCCGCGACCGGGGCGCCAAATTGATCGTGCAGGACCCGCGAGTCGTGCCCCTCGCCCGCACCGCGGATCTGTTCCTGCCCGTGCGGCCCGGAACGGATTCGGCGCTGTTCGGCGCGGTGCTCCACACCCTGATCCGCAACGACTGGCTCGACCACGACTTCATCGACGCCCACACGGTCGGTTTCGACGAGGCCACCGCCGCGGTCGCCGACATGACGCCACAGTGGGCGGCTGGCATCACTGGCGTCCCGGCCGCGCGGATCGAACAAGCCGCCGAGTGGTGGGGCACTTCGGCGACGGGCATGCTGCTGCACGCGCGGGGGATCGAGCAGCAGACCAAAGGCGTCGACAACGTCGTGGCGGCGATCAACCTCGGTCTCGCGACCGGCAAGTTCGGCAAGCCCGGTTGCGGCGTGTCGACCATCACGGGGCAGGGCAACGGCCAGGGCGGCCGCGAGCACGGTCACAAGTGCGACCAGCTGCCCGGCAATCGCGACATCACCAATCCGGAGCATCGCGCCCACGTCGCCAAGGTCTGGGGTTGCGACGAGTCCGAGATCCCCGGCAAGGGCATCCCGGCCGAGGAGATCATCGAAGCGATCCATGCCGGCGAGATCAGAGGACTGCTGTCGATCTGCTTCAACCCGCTCGTCTCCGCGCCGGACTCGAACTTCACCCGCGAGGCGCTCGACAAGCTCGAGTTCTACGCGGTGATCGACTTCTTCCTCTCGGAAACGGCCCATCACGCCGACGTCGTGCTGCCCGGCTCACTCCACGAAGAAGATGAAGGCACCTCGACCACCGGTGAGGGTCGGATCATCAAGATCAACGCCGCCGTCGCTCCGCCGGGCGAGGCCCGACTCGACTGGCAGATCCTGCTCGACATCGCCGAGCGCCTCGGCAAGCAGCAGTACTTCTCGTACCGGAACACCGAGGAGATCTTCGGCGAGCTCTGTCTCGCTTCGGCCGGCGGCACGGCCGACTACCGGGGCGCGACGTGGCAGCGGATCGAGGACGAGATGGGGCTGTTCTGGCCGATCCCCGAAGTCGGACATCCGGGCACGCCGCGCCTGTTCGAAGGGGGCACCTTCTACCACCCCGACGGCAAGGCCCGCTTCCACGCGGTGCCGTTCCGCGAGTCGGCCGAAGTGGTCGACGACGAGTATCCGATCTGGCTCACGACTGGACGCGTCGTCAGCCAGTACCTGTCGGGCACCCAGACTCGACGCATCGCCGGTCTCGTGGCGCAGTACCCGGAACCATTGTGCGAGATGCACCCGCAGCTCGCCGCACGCCTCGGAGTGACCGACGGCGACCTGGTCACGGTCAGCTCGCGGCGAGGCGCGATGACCCTGCCGGCGCATGTCGTCAACACGATCCGGCCCGACACCGCGTTCATCCCGTACCACTGGCCCGGCGCAAAGGCGGCGAACCAGCTCACAAACCGGGCCGTCGATCCGACGTCGAAGATGCCCGAGTTCAAGGTCGCGGCAGTGCGCATCGAGCGCGCGGGTGGGCGGGTCGACACCACCGACGACCGCGACCTGGATCTCCACGACCTGGCTCACGAGAACCTCGAACCCACAGAGGCGTAGCCATGCGGTTCGGCATCGACGACTCACCGGTGTTCGTGATCGACCAGAGCCGCTGCATCGGCTGCGAAGCATGCGTGCAGGCGTGCATGGAGTGCGGCACCCATCGCGGTCAGTCCCTCATCCACCTCGAACGGGTCGACCGGGCGGCGACCACCCAGACGGCGCCGATGGTGTGCATGCACTGCGAGAACCCGACGTGTGCCCAGGTGTGTCCTGCCGACGCGATCAAACAGACCGAGACCGGCATCGTCCAGTCCGCCCTCAAGCCACGCTGCATCGGGTGCTCGAACTGCGTCATCGCTTGTCCGTTCGGCGTCCCGAAGTACGTGGCCGAGTTCGATCAGATGATGAAGTGCGACATGTGCACGGATCGCACGTCGGAGGGCTACGCACCGATGTGCGCCTCGGTGTGCCCGAGCGAAGCGCTCTGGTACGGGACCATCGAGCAGTTCAACGACAACCGCCGGGGATCGCTGCTGCGCGACTTCATGTTCGGACGGCAGGAGGTGCGCACCAAGGTGTACACCGTCGTCGACGATCTCGAGGGCGGCCCGCTCGACGTGCTCGCCGAGGGCCGGAGCAGCTGGCTCGACGATCCGTTCGGCCTCGAACAACCACGACCGGAACGGGGGCTTGCATGAGCGACATCGGCACGCACGCCGGCGACCAGCCGATCTGGGAGCGTGACTTCCCCTACGAAGCCGTCGCCGAGGAGGAGGTCACCCGTCGCGAGTTCACCCGCTACTTGGTGCTCGGTGCCGGCACCATGGCCGTCGCGAACGTCGGGCTCGCGGTCTGGACGCAGCTGCGCAGCATCAACACCGGCGAACCGCGGGCGATCGTGGCGCTCGCTGATGTCGCCGTGGGCAACAGCTATCTGTTCCGCTATCCGGCCGAACGTGACCCGGCCGTGCTGCTCCGCCTCGACGAGCGGGAGGTCGTCGCCTTCAGCCAGAAGTGCACGCACCTCGGGTGCGTCGTCTACTACCAGGCCGAAGAAGACCGATGGCATTGCCCGTGCCACGAGGGCAACTTCAACACCCGCACCGGCGCCGTGCTGTCGGGGCCGCCGACGCGACCGCTCGGCCGCATCGATGTCGAGATACGGGACGACGGCCAGATCTGGGCACTTGGGAGGCGCCAGTGAGAACTTCCGAACGGGGTCGTCGTACGTCGTCAGCGGTGTCGCTCTACGTGATCATCCTCGTCGCGTTCCAGGTGTTCCTGCTCACCGTGGCCGTCGAAGGCTTCCAGACGGATCACGAGTCACTCGCCTGGTCATCTGCCGCCGTGTCGGTCGCGCTCGCCGCCGCGGCGGCGGCGTTCCTGCGCTATCTGCGGCCGTGAACGTCCCCTCCGCGCCGGCCGCCGCCGACCGCGACCCGGGCCCGATCGCGACCCTGTTCCCGGGCTACTTCGCGCTCGTCATGGCCACCGGCATCGTGGCCATCGGCGCCCAGCAGCAGAACATCGACTGGCTCGCCGACAGCCTCTACGCGATCGCCGCTTTCGCGTACACCGTGTTGGCGGTGCTGGTCCTCATCCGCCTCGCCGTGCACACCCGTCGCCTCGTCGACGATCTCACGAGCCACGCCAAGGGATTCGCATTCCTCACCGTCGTCGCCGCCACCAACGTCCTCGGCAGTGCCTCGGTGCTGATCCACGACTGGTGGGGGCTGGCGCGGGGCCTGTGGTGGTGCGGCGTCGTGCTCTGGACGGTGCTCGTCTACGTCACCCTCATCGCGGTGGTCCTGCGCA
>DASUEW010000728.1:0-2792 GCA_036274875.1 Ilumatobacteraceae bacterium | reverse complement strand
AGTGCGCCTCGTCGACCCGATGGCCGCCGACGCGTACGCGGCACTGATCCACATCGAGTATTCGGTCCGATCACCACTCACTCGGTGGCAGCGGATCCGCTGGCGCCTGAGCACCAGGTCGCTACGCCGGGCGACCCGCTCACCCGTGCTCGGTGATGCGCGCTAGTCAACGAGTGCTTCTGGGCTGCTCCGCCTCGCGGTAGCCGCACGGGGTGACAGCCCGGAACGGATCGCCGCGTCGACCCTGGTCCGGTCGCGACGCGCCGTCAGGGGGCGGGGGTCGTCGGCGGCGAGGGCAGAGTCGTGGTGGTGGTCGTCGTCGCGGTGGTCGTCGTCGTGGTCGTCGGCGGCGGCGTGACGTCGATCGTCACGGTGGCGGTGGCCGCGAGGCCGGACGGATCGGTGACCGTGTAGCCGAACGTGATCTGGGATCCGGCATGGGCGCTCGGCACTGTCACGGTGAGCACGAGACCGGCGACCGTCACCGTCACGTCCGGCGGCACGTCGGTCAGCGTGAGGGTCACGGTCAGCAGGTCGCCGTCAGGATCGCTCGCCGACAGCGGCACGGGAGTGGCGACATCGGGATCGACGGCTGCCATGACGTCGGACGCCACCGGCGGCCGGTTCACCCGCACGGTCACGGTTGCCGGCGGCGACACCAGACCGCCGGTGTCGACCACCGTGTACGTGAACGACGCAGTACCGCTGCCCGCGCCGGGGTCGATCTGCAGCTGATCGGTACCGATCGCGGTGACCGTTCCAACGTTGCCATTGCTGAACGTGATGCTCGACGGGAACAACTGCAGCTGCAACGGGTCGTTGTCGGGATCGGTGTCGTTGGCGATCGGGAAGAACGAGAACACGCCGGCCGCATCAGGAACCACGTCGTCGTTGGCGACCGGCGCGCGGTTGACGAGCTCGATCCGGATGCTCACCACGACGGTCAGCCCACCAGGGTCCCGAACCGTTGCCGTGAAGTCGTACGCACCGGCGGCCGCACCGACCGGGACGACGTCGAGCGCGGCACCGTCGGAGGCGATCGTCACCCAGGTCGGCTGGCTGCCCAGCGCGGCGATGGTGAGCGGCTCGGCGTCCGTGGCCACATCGCTCACCGGGATCGACCGCTGCTCGGTGCGGCCCATCGACGTCTGGTACGGCTGGGCGACGGGATCCTGGTTCACGTCGATGACGACGGTGCCCGTGTCACGCTGACGGCAGACGTTGACGACGGAGTAGTCGAACACGATGTTGCCGTTCTCTCCGGCACCCGGCGTGACGGTGCCGGACGCGGCGAGCAGCGGCGGGCCGACGTCGACGATCGTGCCGTTGCGGGCATAGACCGCGAGGTCGACAGCGATCGGCTGCATGTACGCCGTCTGCAGGAACACGTCCGGGGCCTCAGGCGGTGCCTGGCCGCACGGCAGGATCGAGACCCGCAAGACCGCGTCGGACGTGAGCTCCCCGTCGTCGATCTGGTAGCTGATGATGGCGATGCCCTCCGCCCCCGGCGCGGAAGCGAACCGGATGATGCCGCCCGGGCGCACCTGCGCCGAGCCCAGCGCCGGATCCGGTGCGCCGGTGATCGAGAGCGCGAGCGCGTCACCGTCGGGCTCGTCGTCGTTGAAGAGCACGTTGACGTCGGCGATGTCTCCGCCCACCAGTTGGGCGTCGTCGTCCCTCGCGATCGGTGCGCGATTGAGCGGCTCGAGCACCTGGAGCGTGACGGTCGCGGTGGCACGCAGGTCGTCCTCGTCGGAGATCTGGTAGGTGGCAACGAGGTCGCCGACGAACGTGGGAGTCGGTGTGAACGTGACCACGCCCTGGCCGAGCGTGACGCTGCCACTCCCACTGAGTCGGGTCACCGACACGATCGACAACGCCGTCCGTGGCGCGTCGGGATCGGAGTCGTTGGCGAGCACATCGACCTGTGTGGCCACACCAGGCCCGACGATCGACGCGAAGTCGTCGACGGCGATCGGCGCCAGGGGGATCGGTTCGACGACCTCGATGACCAACCGGCCCGTCGAGACCCCACCGTCGGGATCACCGACCTGGTAGTTGATCACGGTCGGGCCCAGGGCCGAGCCGGCTGTGAACGTGATCACCCCACCGCGACGATTTGCGCTCCCGAGGGTGGGCGTCGTCGACGACAGCACGGTCAGCCCGGCGTTGGTCCCGTCGGGGTCGCTGTCGTTGGCGAGCACGTCGACCGTAACCGACTGGAGCACTTCCACGGTCAGCCGCTCGTCAGCCACCAGCGGTGGGGCGTTCTGCAGCGTTGGCTCGAGCACGCTGATGATGATCGACGCCGTCGCCCGCAGGTTCTGCTGGTTGGTCACCTCGTACGTGCACCTGAACACGCCGGAGGTCTGGGCGGGCGGCGTGTACGTGACGCGCTGATCGCTCGTCACCGTGGCGCGCCCGCCGGATGGGCAACTCGGTGCGCCGACGAGTGTGGGGCGCTCGCCGGAGGGGTCACCGTCGTTGCCCAGCACGTCGAGCGTGACCGCCACGTCGACCTGCGTGGTGACCGAGTCGTCGCGGGCGTAAGGCGGTGCGGCGACCGGTTCACGAAGCACGCGGACGCTGATCTCGCCGGCGACCTCGTGACCGTTGGCGTCGCTCACCGTGTAGGTGAACCGGACAATCCGTGATTCGTCGTCGTCAGCGATCGGCGAGGGAGCGAACTGCACGTTGTCGCCCTGGATCGATGCCTGGCCGGAACCGTCGTCAGGCTGACTGACGTCGATCACCAACAGTGGATCGCCGTCGGGGTCGCTGTCGTTGGACAG
>DASUEW010000727.1:0-2101 GCA_036274875.1 Ilumatobacteraceae bacterium | reverse complement strand
GCTACATCCCCAACGGCGACGACAGCACCGCCGACATGGCACACCCGACGCGCACGGGCGACGTCGTGGCGTTCTCGTACCCGCCGTACCAGTTCGACGCCGCGACACCGGGCACGCTCATCGCCCGCTCGGCGTTCTTCGGTCAGCACGGCTACGTGCCCGACATCCAGGACCTGAAGAGCAACACCAACATGCGCGCCACGTTCCTCGCCGGAGGCAAGGCGATCGAACACGGTGTCGTCGACAACGTGCGCAGCATCGACCTCGCTCCGACGGCGGCGTTCCTGCTCGACATCCCGGTCCCCGAGCAGAGCCAAGGTCAGGTGCTCCTCGACCTGCTCGACGACGGGCACAAATACACGCCGGTCAATCTCGTGGGCCTCACCGACTTCCACGGCCAGCTCGAAGCGGCGACCACGTCCATCGTGGGGCGCAACACGCTCGCGGGAGAAGTCGCCACGCTGTCCGTCGGTGGCGCCGCGCAGCTGGCGACGATGTTCGAAGAGGAGGCCCTGCAGCTGCCGGGCGATTCGCTGCTGGTGGCGTCCGGCGACAACGTCGGCGCCTCACCTGCGATCTCGTCACTGCTCGAGGATGCACCCACGATCGACGTCGAGAACCTGTGGGGGCTGGACGCCACGGCGTACGGCAACCACGAGTTCGATTACGGCCGCCCGCGGATCGAAGCCCACCAGGCACGCGCCGACTTCCCATTCCTGTCGAGCAACATCGTCGACGAGACCACGGGTGAGCTGCCGGACTGGCTCGACGAGACGTCGGCCGTGTTCACGGTCAACGGCGTGCAGGTCGGCGTGATCGGTTCCACGGTCAAAACGACTCCGGAGCTGGTCAAGGCCGAGGCCACCGCCGGGCTGCTGTTCCTCGACGAGGCCGAGCGGATTCGCCTCGAGTCCCAGAAGCTGGAGGCGATGGGCGTCAACGTCCAGGTCGTCGTGATCCACGAGGGCGCCGCCTCCGGCGGAGCCAACGCGGTCGACGGCAGACCGGCCGTGCCGTACGGCGGCCCGATCATCGACATCGTCACCCAACTGGAGGACACGACGATCGACCTCGTGTTCGCAGGGCACACCCACCGCATCGCCAACACGGTCGTCGCTGGCATCCCCGTGCTCGAGGGCGCCAACGCCGGCGCCAGCTATTCGGTCGCCCAGCTTGTGGTGAGGGGTGACGACGTCGCTTGGGCGAGCGGTTCCACGCGGGTGGCCAAGAACATCGGCGTCGCCAAGCGGCCCGACGTCCAGGCAGTCGTCGACGCGGCCAACGCCGCGACGGCAGTGCTGCGCAACCAGGTGATCGGCACCCAGCAGATCGACATCCGCCGCGCTCCATCGCGGCTGCTCGAATCGGCGATGGGCAACATGGTCGCCGACGCGATGCTCATCAAGTATCCGGGTCTGGACGCTGCCCTCACGAACTCAGGTGGGCTGCGTCAGGACCTCTTGATCGCGCCTCCGTCAGCAGGTGAGCAGCCCGGCGAGATCACGTGGGGCGAGGTGTTCGGCGTGCTGCCGTTCAGCAACCGCACGGCGATCATGTCGCTGACCGGAGCCCAGCTCAGGGAGGCGTTGCTCAACGGGTTCAGCCCGGTGTGCAACCCGGCGATCGCGACGGGGCGCTTCCCGCAAGTGTCCGGGCTACGGACGAGCTTCCGGTGCAACGGAACGACGCCGGAGATCGTCACGCTCACGCGCAGTGACGGCATCACCCCAATCGACCCGGCAGAAACGATCCGTATCGTCACCAACGACTTCATGCTGACCGGCGGCGACGGCTACACGGTGCTGACCCAGGGCACCGACGTGCTGCAGCCCGGCGACGACCTGATGAACGTCGTCATCGAGTACATCGCGGCCAACTCGCCGCCTGGCGTGGCTCCAGTCGTCGAGGGGCGCATCGTCAACGCGACGCCGCCGCCGCCCTGATCACACGCCAGCCGCGCCGGGCCCCGGACCCGGCGCGGCTGGCGCATTCACGCGTGCCAGCGATGGCGGTGGAGACCCGACTCGTCCAGCGTCATCACCGTCGCCGACGTCGGGTGGACCTTGAGCAACACCACACCGTCGTTGTCGGGCTCGCCGAA
>DASUEW010000726.1:0-3732 GCA_036274875.1 Ilumatobacteraceae bacterium | reverse complement strand
GGTCATGTCGGCGACCGCGGCGGTGGCCTCGTCGAAACCGACCGTGTGGGCGTCGATGAAGTCGTGGTCGAGCCAGTCGTTGCGGATCAGGGTGTGGAGCACCGCGCCGAACAGCGCCGAATCCGTTCCGGGCCGCACCGGCAGGAACAGATCCGCGGTGCGGGCGAGGGGCACGACTCGCGGGTCCTGCACGATCAACTTGGCGCCCCGATCGCGGGCACGCCAGATGTAGCTCGTCGTGATCGGGAACGTCTCGGCCACGTTCGAGCCGGCGATCCACACCACATCGGCGAGCGGGATGTCGCTCCACGGGTTCGGTGACCGGTCGACACCGAGGGCCTTCTTGCTCCCGGCGCCGGCCGACACCATGCAGAACCGGCCGTTGTAGTCGAGGTTCGCGGTGTGCAACGCGAGCCGGGCGAACTTGCCGATGAGGTAGCTCTTCTCATTGGTGAGCGACACACCCGACAACATCGCGAACGCGTCATCGCCGTAGGTTGTCTGGATCCGGCGGATCTCTCCGACGACCCTGTCGAGTGCCTGGTCCCAGCTGATCGTGCGGAACCCGCCGGCCGACGACGGGTCGCGCTCCATCGGGTGCAACAGCCGGTCGGGATGGCTCCCCTGCAGGTAGCGCTTCACCCCCTTCGGGCACAGCTTGCCCTCGTTGAACGGGAACTCGTACCACGGTTCGAACCCGACGACCTCGTTGCCACGCACCTTCAGCTTGATGCCGCATTGCTGGCCGCAGAAACAGCAGTGCGTCGGCACCACACGGTCGACCTCACCCCCCGTCTCCCACCCGCCCGGCGGCGCCTCGTTGAGATGCGGCCCGTAGCGAGCGATCAACTCCTCCTCGGTGATCGGTGGACGCGCCATCAGCCGAAACCCCCCACCCGAGCCGACTGCGCAAGGGTCAGCTGGACGCGCCGGCACCGTGGGCACGTCTCCTGATAGTTATCCCCGCCCGCGATCGTGTAGTCGAACCCGACCTGCGGCAGCACCTCGCGAAGGTCGGCGACCTGCTGGGCGCTGGCGAACCCCTCCCCGCAGCGCCGGCACACCGCCGGTTCGCCGACCGCGTTGGCCCGCTTGTAGTACGCGACGCCGAGGTTGCCCGGTCGTTGGAAGATGTGGAACAGCTTGCCGAACGGCAGGTACATCAGCCCGAGGATCACCGTCAGCGCGTGGATGGTGTTGAGGGCTGCGTAGAAGCGGCCTTCCAGCCACATGCTGGAGACAGTCAGGAACAGTCCGGTCACGGAGACGGCGAAGAGACCGGCCAGCGCCAGGAAGTCACCGGAGCGTTCGACCGCCAGCGCGCCCGGATCGCGCAGCCGGCGCCGCAGGAAGATGAACACACCAGCCAGTACCAACACCGCAGCGATGTCGAGGGCGTGGAAGATCAGCCAACCGATGATGCTCTCGGCGTCGAAGTGAAGTGTCCCGACCCTCGACACGTACACCTGATAGCGGTCGGCCTGCTGACCGACGCTCTCGAAGTGCAGCAGACCGAGCGTCAGGGGGAGCGTGACGAGCCCAGCCAGGATGCATCCCCAGAACACCAACTGGTGGGCCAGCCAACGCGCTCGCGAACGCCGGCGGATGAAACCCTGCACCAGCAGCTGACTGGCCACCAGCGACGGCAACGCGGCGGCGTTGCGGACCTTGCGCTGACGGAACGCATCCCAACCACGCTTGTTCAGCATCGCCGTCGAGGGCCGTCGCAGCCACACCGCGTACCGGTAGACCACGCCGAACACGGCGAACACCACCCCGAACAGGTAACCGACGAGAGCGGCATCGAACCACACGAGACGATCGCTGCCGATGAACGACAGTGCCAGCACGATCGCAACGGCAACGACCCCCCACACCACTCCGCGGCGGTCGAGTCGGCCATCCGACGTGCGCACGTTCAGACCCTAAACCGGCGACTGGTGCACCGTGAACTGTGCTCCCGACGGTCCAACGCAACCGCGCCGACGTGCCTCGACGCCACCAGCGATGCCGCCAGCTACGGGAGGTCAGCGGCGTCGTGCTTGTCGCCAGGCAACACGTCGGTCTCCGAGCGATGCCACACCGGATGGTCGCCGGCGGTCTCGACGTTGAAGCCGTAGTCGTAGGCGAGTGTGCCCCCGATGGTGCCGCCGACGCCGGTGAGCGCGGCCGCGGCCAGGGTGAGCACCAGCGCCAGCGCTGGTGTGGCCTGCTCGTCCCAGAACGCGGCGGCACGCACGGCGATCCCGGCGATGACCAGAACGGTGACCGTGACCATCGTCAGGGCGTGGGCATTCACGGTTCGGCGGGCCTGGGTCCCCTGTTCGGTGGAGCGCTTCCAGTCCCAGAAGCCGGTGAGCGCGGCGAACACCGACACGCAGGCACCGCCGATGAGGGTGAACGACGCAGCCCGGTAGAAGTCACGGGCCCACGGCTGGTCGTCGCCGGCGACGAAGGAGATCAGGTCGAACGCCGCGGCGAGCACGTAGGCGCCGACAGGCACGTCGGTGAGGGGCGGGTGCAGAGGTTTGCCGGCCCACCCGCGTAGGCCCTTGAAGGTACGGCCTCGCAGCGTGAGCGCGGGGCGAAACGAGAACCGGCGCATGGTGTGTCTCCTCTCCTGGGTCGCTCGGCGACATGGACGGTCATAGCCTTGTCGGCGCTCGTGAGGGAAGTAGCCATGGTCCGGCAGAAACAGAAGCAACGACCACGTCCGGCGGCGACGTGAGGGATCGATAGTGGACTGGGGTGGTTGGGCCGTCTTCGGCCTCGTCGCGACGGCCGGCCTGACGGCGGTCATGATCTCGGCCCAGCTCACCGGCCGAACCAGGCTGGATCTGCCGCTCATGCTGGGCACGATCACGACCGAGGATCCCGACCGGGCCAGGGTCTCAGGCTTCGTCATCCACCTCGCGATCGGCCAGGGTTTCGCCCTGTTCTACGCGGCCGGTTTCGGCGCGCTCGACCGATCAGACTGGTGGCTGGGCCTGGTCTTCGGCCTGGCCCACGCCGCCGTCGCGCTCACCGTGTTGGTGCCCCTGCTGCCCGGCGTCCACCCGCGCATGGCGAGCGAGCGCGCCGGTCCGGAGTCGATCGCCGTGCTCGAGCCGCCGGGCCTGCTGGCGCTCAACTACGGAGCCGCCACTCCGCTGGTCGCAATCGTCGCCCACGCGCTGTACGGCGCCGTGCTCGGGCTGTTCCTCGGGAGCAGCTGATGCACGCCGCGGATGCGAGGGTGACCACGCGCCGTGTGCCGATCGGAGACTACGGGCTGATCGGCGACACCCGTTCGGCCGCGCTCGTGGCGCCCGACGGTTCGATCGACTGGTGGTGCGTCCCACGCTTCGACGACCCGCCGCTGTTCGGCCGGCTGGTCGGCGCTGACGAGGCCGGCTGGTTCGCGCTCGGTCCCACCGAGGCCGCCCGCGTGTCGGAACGCGCCTACCGGCCCGCCACGGTGACGCTGACCACGACGTGGTCGGTCGACGGCGGCGAGCTCGAGCTCGCCGACAGCCTCGTCGCCGAGGTCGAAGGTCGGTTCCTGCCCGGCACCGTGCTCGTGCGTCGGCTCACCGCGAGAGGGCGCGCCGTGCCCGCCCGGCTCCACCTCGCGCCCCGCTTCGGCTACGACCGCCGGATCGCAACGCGTACTGCCCGCCGCGCGGGAGCGCTGGTGTTCGAGCACGGCGACCTCGCTATCGGTGTCGCGTGCGACGGGCCTCCCATCGAGGC
>DASUEW010000725.1:0-2392 GCA_036274875.1 Ilumatobacteraceae bacterium | reverse complement strand
GTCGTTCCTGGTGTCGTTCGCCGCGTCGATCTTGGTGTCGCGCGCCACCGCCCCCTCCGTCACCATCGCCCTGTTGACGCCCGAGCCTGCCAGATCCATGCACTGCCCATCTGTTTGTGTCACCGAAACCGGCGAAGATCGCCGATCGCGGTGACACAAAGCGGGGGTTTCGGCCTCGCTTCGCTCAGCCGACGCCGACGTGGACGGGCGTCGTGCGTGCGGCGGCGGCCTTGGCGTGGTAGCTCGAGCGGGTGAGCGGGCTGGCCTCGACGTGGCCGATGCCGAACTGCTCGCCGATCGCCTTCCACCTGACGAACTCCGCCGGCTCGACCCACCGGGCGACCGGGAGGTGGTGCGATGTCGGGCGGAGGTACTGACCGATCGTGACGATGTCGACGCCGATCCCTGCGAGGTCGGCGAGGCAGCCGATCACCTCGGTGTCGGTCTCGCCCATGCCGACGATCAGGCTCGACTTGGTCACCAGTCCGGCGGCTTTCGCCCTGGCGAGCACCGACAGGCTGCGCGCGTAGCCGGCGGACGGTCGCACGGCTCGCTGGAGCCTGGCGACGGACTCGATGTTGTGGTTCAACACGTCGGGGCGCACCGCGAACAGAACGCCCAGCGCGTCTGCGTCACCCTTGACGTCGGAGATGAGCGTTTCGACTCGCGTCGACGGACGGCGCAGCCGGATCGCCTCGACGCATGCGGCAACGTGCGCCATCCCGCCGTCGTCGAGATCGTCGCGCGCCACCATCGTGAGCACGGCGTGGTCGAGCCCCATCCGTTCGATCGCCTCGGCTACCCGCGACGGCTCGTCGGCGTCGGGCGCCAACGGCTTGCGCGTGTCGACGAGGCAGAATCCGCACGCCCTCGTGCATCGGTCGCCCAGCACCATGAACGTGGCGGTGCCGTCGGCCCAGCACTCGGACATGTTCGGACAGCCCGCGTCCTCGCACACGGTGACGAGATCGAGTAGGCGCAACGTGCGCCTGAGCGACAGCACCTCCGGCCCGTGCTTCACCATCGGTCGCAGCCACTCGGGCTTGCGACTCTCGATCGACAAGCCGTCGACGACGCCGGCCGCGGCGAGTCGTGATGTCAGGCGCACCGGCTCGCCAGGGCCATGACGCACTGGATTGCCGGGGCCCCGACGCACTGGATCGCCGGGGCCCCGGCCCTGCGAGAACGGGCTGAGGTCGTCGGTGCGGTACTTCCACGCGACGTCCTGGCGTTCGCCGGCGCCGCCCGCCCACCGTTCGGCGGCGAGCCGGGCGACGACGTCGGCGACGCGCTCGAGCGTCACGTCGATGCCCTCCTCGGCCAGCGACGTCACCGGCCGGTCGCCGATGCCGCAGGGCACGATGTGCTGGCGCATGTAGGTGAGGTCGGTGGCGACGTTGAGCGCGAACCCGTGCATCGTCCGGCCGTGTGCGAGTCGAACCCCGATCGCCGCGATCTTGCGTGGGCTCGGCCCCTCGGCGTCGACCCACACACCCGGGTACTCCGTCAGACAACCTGCGCCCGGGAGACCGATCTCGGCCAGCGCATCGATGAGCAGTTGCTCGACGCCGTGCACGTGATCGGCCGCGCCGAGCGTGTTGCCGACCGACAGGATCGGGTAGCCGACGAGCTGGCCGGGGCCGTGGTAGGTGATGTCGCCGCCCCGCTTCACGGCGACGAGATCGGCACCGACCGCGGCCGGGTCGCACCGCAGGTTGGTGGCCAGATCGGAACGCGGTCCGTACGTGAACACGTGGGTGTGCTCGAGCAGCAGCAGGTGTTGCTCTCGGCCGTGCTCGAACAGCGCCGTCTGCACCGCCAAGGCCTCCCGGTACGGAACCCTGCCGAGCCAACGGACTCGGAGGGGCGCCGCGGGGTCGGATCTCGCCACCTCAGACCTCGGCGTCCCAGTCGCGTGTCTCGAGGATCTCTTTGACCCGCTTCAGGAATCCGGCCGCGTACGCGCCGTCGAACGCCCGGTGGTCCCAGCTCATCGCCAGGTTGCCCACGGGATGCACGACGATCGCCTCGGCGCCGTCGGGGAGCGAGACGGCGACCGGCTTGCGCACGATCGAATCGGTCGAGATGATCGCCACCTGAGGTTGGTTGATGATCGGCATCGTCAGCACCGATCCGGCCGAGCCGTTGTTGGAGATCGTGAACGTTCCGCCCTGGATCTCGTCGGGGCTGAGCTTGCGAGTCTTGGCCCGGTTGGCGAGATCGCTGATCTCGCGGGCGATGGCGCGCAACCGCTTGGTCTCGGCGTCGCGGATCACCGGCGCCAGCAGACCCTCGTACGCGAGATCGACGGCGATGCCGAGGTCGATGTAGTTGTGCACGAGCAGCGAGTCGTCGGCCACGCTCGCGTTCAGGTGCGGGAACTCACTGAGCC
>DASUEW010000724.1:0-3012 GCA_036274875.1 Ilumatobacteraceae bacterium | reverse complement strand
TGAAGAAGTCGAGCCCAGGCTTGAAGTTGCTCCCCGTCTGTGTGTACGTGCGCGCCCCCGAACAGGCGAGGTTGAGCGAGTTGGCACCACCGAAGATGTGCGCCTCCGCGGCTTCGGAGCGATGGCAGCCGGGGATCTGCTCGGCCGTGCGCGACGCGTTGTCGAAGTACGCGTCTGCCCCGCCGGCGTCGACCTTGCTCGACGACTGGTTGGTGTTGCCCGCCCAGCGCCCGGCCTCGCCGGAGATCGCCGAGTCACCGACGGTGACGATCCACGGCGTCCCGTCGTTGGGTCCGTCGGCGGAGACGGTTCCTGAGGCGACGCCCGTGACGCCGACGGCCGTTGCCGCGGCAACGAGTCCCATGACGAGTGTGAGCGCACGAGTGCGCCCGGACCGTCGCAGCATGACAACCCCCTCAGATCGTGCCGTCCCGACTTGGACCGCCAGATTCTGATCGAGGGCGTGGACTACCGCAAGGGGACGTCGAGGGTGAAGGACGCGGTGAAGGACACGGCGATGTCCAACGTGATGTCCAACGTCCTGTCAGGTGTCGCGTCGAGGCGAGGCCGACGGGCGATCAGGGGCGAGCTGCGCTCGGCTCGCGCACGATGTCGTCGACCAGCACGGTCCGCGGGGTGGCGGCGATCCTCCCGGTGGTGCGCAACTCGACGAGCGCTGGGACGGGGTCGCGGTCCTGGAAGCGCGCGGTGTCGTCGAAGCTGCCGGCGTCGAGGTCGATCGTCCACCACGACGCGGCGAGCGCGATGCCCGTCGGGTCGGTGAAGTAGATCGAGCGGGCGATGCCGCGGTCGACGACGTCCGAGACCTCGCAGCCATAGTCGACGAGCCGGGCCCGTAGCGCCCGCACGGCATCCTCGCCGCCGAGGTTCAACGACAGGTGGTCGAACTGCGAAGCGAGTGGGTACGCGACGCCGACCGGCTTGGCGTACCGCTCGTGGTCGACATCGCGGTACTCCATGAACGCGACCGTCTGCGTCTCGCCGACGCGGAAGAAGTACATCCGGTACGCATCGGTCGACATCGTGGCCACGATCTCGGCGTGGAGCACCTCGTGCCAGAAGCGCATGGTCGCGTCCATGTCTGGTGTCACGAGCGCGACGTGGTGGACGCCTTCCCACAATGGGGACTTGCTTGCCATCGGACTTCCCTCCTGGGCTGACTGCCGGGACCCGCGGTCCAGCGTTCTACCACGGCCGAGCAGGGACGATGCAGCCGCGAACCGAAGAACGCGGAATAACAAAGTGATCGCGAACGATGGGTGGTTCAGCCGTCACGATCGGTGACCGTGAGCACCTCGACGCCGTCGTCGATGACGATCACCGTGTGTTCGAACTGGGCGCACGGCAGCCCGTCGTCGGTCGCCACCGTCCAGCCGTCCTCCCACTCGTGGTGCGTGTGCACCCCGGCGGTGATCATCGGCTCGATCGTGAAGCACAGACCGGGCACCAGCGTCACGGGGTCGGTACGGACGTCGATGTGTGACACGTGCGGCGGCGCGTGGAACACCTCGCCGATCCCGTGTCCGCCGTAGTCGCGCACGACGCCGTAGCCGCGCGCCGATGCCAACGACTCGATGGCGCGCCCGACCTCGCGCAACTGCCGGCCGGGGGCCACGGCGGCGATGCCGGCGAGTGTCGCGTCACGCGTGGAGTCGACGAGTGCGCGCGTGGGGACGTCGAGCGCGTCGAGGCCGCCGACCGCGAACGTCGCCGACGTGTCGCCGTGCATCCCGTCGATGTACGCCGTCACGTCGATGTTGACGATGTCGCCTTCCCGCAGCGGCCGGTCATCGGGGATCCCGTGGCACACGATCTCGTTCACCGACGTGCACACCGATTTCGTGTACGTGCCGTAGCCGAGCGTGCTGGGATACGCGCCGCGCGCAACGTACGCAGCGTGTGCGATCGCGTCGAGCTCGTCAGTGGTGATGCCGGGGGCCACGGCTGCACCGGCCTCGACCAGCACCTCGGCCGCGACGCGACAGGCGTGGCGCAGGCGCACGAGCGCTTCACCGGTGATGATCTGGTGGCTGGACGGTGGCGACCGCCGGCCGGTGCCGACGTAGGACGGGCGGGTGATCGACGCGTCGACCGGCCGCATCGGCCCGATCACACCCGGTCGAACGGCGTTCCGGCGGTAACGCTCGTGTTCGCCGTGGCAGCGTTTGAGCTTCGACCGGCTGCCACACCAGCACGGTTCGTTGGAGCGCAGGCGGCTCATGGCGCCGACCGGCGTGGACGGCGCTCGCTCCAGGCGACGATCTCGGGACGAAGCCACAGCGCGGTGCGCCCGGGGCCGAGACGGATCACCGGCCGTGGCAGGTCGCTGTAGCGGCGCAGGTAGCCGAACACGCTGTTGGGGTGCGACAGGCCGAGCAGCTGCGCTACTTCGTGCGAGTCGCACAGATCGTCGGTGTTGACCATCGGGCACATCGCCGATGACTCTACACGTAGACGTCAACAGGTGTAGACGCGCTGGCGCCGCCGAGGTCCCGCGGGGTGGCCGCGATGGCGCCGATCGATCGACCGACTAGAAAGGGTCGAGTGAAGCGGAACTTCGGTCGCCGGCACGTCAAGGCGATCGGAGTCGCAGCCCTCGTGTTCGCGACGCTCGGATGTCGCGACGACGGCAACGACCGTTACGAGTTGGCGATTGCCGACGAGTCGGGCGACTCGATCACCGCCGACGATGGCGCGCCGCGGTCGTCAACGCCCGAAGACACGTCCGACACGTCCGCCACCTCTGCCGCCTCCGACACGTCCGACACGTCCGACACGTCCGACACGTCACCGCGAGAAGCGGATGGCCCGGGTGCGCCGGCGACCACCGACGCTGCAGACATCACCCCGCCAGCGAGTGGCACCGAGGCGCCGGACACGTCGGGTTCGCCGACGACGACCGCCCGCGCCCAGCCGACGACCACCACCCAACCACCCGCCACCACCCAGCCGACGACCACCACTCAGCCGGTCGATGCCGGGACACGAGAG
>DASUEW010000723.1:0-2052 GCA_036274875.1 Ilumatobacteraceae bacterium | reverse complement strand
GGTGCTCGGCTTGTCGGCCGCCGACCGGGCCGGGCTGTTCGCCGGCAGTACCACGAACACACCGTCGCTCCAGGCCGCGGCCGAGGCGGTGACCGACGGCGACCCAGTGGTCGCCTACTCCATCACCTACCCCGCCGCGATCGCCTCGATGATCGCGATCCTCACGTTGCTGCTCAGTCGCAAGCTGCGGCTCCCGACGAGGCTCGAACCGCCCCCGTCGACAGCGCCGGCCGAACGGCTGATCAACTGGACGGTCGACGTGACGACGCCGGGGTTGCCGACGATCGGAGAGCTGGGTACCCGATACCCCGGCATCGGGTTCAGCCGTGTCGAGCACGACGGCGTCGTTGCGATCGCGACGACGAGCCACCGTCTCGACCCGGGGGATGCAGTGGTCGTGCTCGGCCCCAAAGCCGCGGTCGAGGCGTTCTGCCACGACGTCGGCAACCGCAGCGATCGCCACCTCCCTCTCGACCGTTCGACGTTCGACTTCCGTCGGATCCTCGTGTCGGACCGACGACTCGCCGGCGAGCGGATCGGCGACCTCAATCTGCCGGGTCGCTTCGGCGTGGTGGCGACGCGAGTCCGGCGCGGCGACGACGACCTCGTGTGCCACGACGACTTCGTCCTCCAGCTCGGCGACCGTGTTCGTGTCGTCGGTCCGACGACCGGGATCGACGACGCGGCCCGGGCGCTCGGCGACTCCGAGCGCGGGCTGTCGGAGGTCGATGCGCTCGGGTTCGCGCTCGGCATCGCGGCCGGGCTCCTGCTCGGCATCGTGGACGTGCCACTCCCGGGTGGTGGTGAGCTCGAGCTCGGGGCGGGCGGCGGGCCACTGGTGGTCGGATTGTGCCTGGGCGCGATCTCGCGGACCGGGCCGATCACGTGGCAGATCCCCCGGGCGGCGAACCTCGTCCTCCGCCAGCTCGGGATCCTCACGTTCCTCGCCTGCGCGGGGCTCGGTTCGGGCGCCACGTTCGCCGACGCCATCGGCACCCGTGAAGGGATCGAGCTGTTCGCCGCTGGCGCCTTCACCTCAGTGGTGTTCGCTGGGCTGATACCGCTCGTCGTCCAGCTCTCGATGCGCAGCGACGTGGTGCAAACGGCGGGGACGTTCTCCGGCATCGAGACCCAGCCCGCCGCCCTCGCCTATGCGGGCGACCGCACAGGCGGGGACGAACGCGTCAACGCGGCGTACGCGCTGGTGTTCCCCGTGGCCATGATCGCCAAGATCATCACGGTGCAGTTCGTGGTCTGACCGCCGTCTGCTCGACCACCAGCCGACCATCGGGGCGCGACTCGACCGGCATCGGGCCGGTGAGCTCTCCGATGAACTCGCCGCCGGTCGATCCGAATCGGTGGACTCCCCTCGGTACGCTCGGGCGGATGCGCGGCCGAACCGTCACTCCTGGCGTTCGGGCGATGCGGATCGTGCTGATCGCCGCGGTCGTGCTCGCTGCGTGCAGCGACGACGATGCCGGCGGCTCCACGAGCGCCCCGGCGTCGGCATCGGCGCCGGCCGCAACCACACCACCCGAGACCCTCCGGCCGTGGCAGGCGTTGGTCGACGAGTTCGCCGCCAACTCGGCGGGCATACCCGGCCTCGCGATGGCCGTGATCACCCCGGAACTCGACCTGGCCGTCGCGGCCGGGTCCGGTGACCCTGAGTCGGAGGAACCGCTCACGCCAGACCGCCCGTTCCGGATCGCCAGCAACACCAAGACGTTCACGGCCGCCGCAACCCTGCGTCTCGTCGAGGACGGTGTCATCACCCTCGCCGACCCGATCGCCGGTCGCGTCGATCCGGCCCTGATCGAACTGCTCGATGGCGACGGGTACGACACCGCTGCGATCACGGTCGAGCACCTGCTCCAGCACACCAGCGGCATCTACGACTACGCAGCCGACGTCGACTACCAGACCGTCGTACTGGGCGAGCTCTCGCAGCACTGGAAGCGGTTCGACCAAGTTGGCTTCGCCACCGACAACGGCGATCCACTGGGTGCGCCCGGGGCCCAGTACGCCTACTCGGACACTGGTTACATCCTGCTC
>DASUEW010000722.1:0-9478 GCA_036274875.1 Ilumatobacteraceae bacterium | reverse complement strand
ACGGCAAGTGGGAGGCCACGCTGACGATGCCCGAGGTGCCGCCCGGCACCTCGGTGGCCGTGCGGATCACGTCGAGCACCAGCGACAGGGTCCGCGAGTTCTCGCTGCTGCGCCCCGCGCCGGCACCACCCGCCACGATCGAGTTCACCGCCAACCTCGGTCTCGACGGCCAGGCGAACACGCCGATGACACAGGGGTTCTACGGCACCGCCCAGCCGGGCTCGGCGATCCGGATCGCCAGCGAGTGGGGCGTCGCGGAGACCCTCGTCGGGCCGAACGGCAACTGGGACGCCACGCTCGTGATGGCCGAGGTACCGCCTGGGACGACGGTTGCCGTGCGGATCACGTCGAGCGCCACCGACACGGTCCGCGAGTTCACCCTCCAGCGCCCCGGCGAGTCGGCGCCCCCGTTCGTCGCCTTCACCGCCAACGCTGCGCTGACGACCACCGATCGCACCCCACCGGTCAACGAGTACTGGGGTACGTCGACCGCAGGCGCCGTGATCTCGATCACGTCCGAGTACGGCAGCACGCAGGTGGAGTCGAACGCCGAAGGCAACTGGTCGGCTCGCCTCGAGTTCCCTGACGCGCCGCTCGACGTGACGTTCAACGTGCATGTCGTCAGCTCCAAGGGCGAGGCCGTCTATGACTTCCCGCTCACTCGGGTCGGGCCGCGCTGAAGGTCACGATCTGAGCATCTGACCGGGCGCGACCTGAGGGCGGAAACGCCGGAACTTCGGAGCTCGCCCACAGCCGCGCCGTGCCGATCGCCCGATCGGCCGACCACTCCGTTACGTCGTCGGGTGCGTCGCTCCCCCGGGAGCTGACGTCGGGCAACGGCGATTCGGCGTCCGTGGTGCAGGCGCATCGGCCGGGCGGGCGATGCCCTCGTACATCTCCAGGCCTACGCCGCCGGACGCACAACGAATACCCGTCGGACAGACGATCGCGGCCACGAATGAGAGCACGCTGACACCGTTGTCCCGACGATTCAAGGAGACACATCATGACCACGATCAGCGTTCATGCCGACGAGCTCCGCCCCGGAGACCTCCTCGAATACGGCGGGCGCCCGCACCGGATCACCGACGTCGTCCGCCGCGCCGGTTGGTCATGGCCGATCGCCGTGGACGGCACCGGATGGGCGATTGCGCTCGACCACCGTCCTGTCAGCGTCTTGCGCGGCTCCGCGAGCTGCCTCGTCCTTCAGTGATGTCGCGCTGGCCGATGCATCCGACGATGCGCCTCAACGGGCTCGTGACAGCGGCCGAGTGGCCGACCGGCTAGCGGGACCAGGGGGGCGAAGCGGACCAGCTGTGGTCGCAGTTCAGTGGCCGCCGTGGCGCCGTGTATCCGGTCGGCTCCTGTGGATCGACGTTCGTGGCGTCACCAACGCCCTCGGCGCGGGCCTCTTTCGAATCGACTACGGCTGGGTCTGGGCCGGATGCCATTTGTTCGTCCTCTCCGCTGAATCGTCTGAACGAGCCCGACGTCGTGTCGATCAAGGCGCGATCGAACCCCGCCGGGCCGCAGTCGGTATACCCGGCGGCGACGGGCGCCAAACGTCCAGGCGGGTGCTGAGGCAAGCGGGTGCCGCCAGTGGTTCCTCCGCTTCCGGTCACTGCCCGGTCATGCGGGCGACGAACATGACGGCCTCTGGTGGTCCATCGCGACGGATTGCCTCGATGGAGGTGTGGAGCGGCGCGAGTCTGCTCGTGGCGAGGACGGGCTCGAACCGAGGCCAGACCGAAGTTGCGATCACCCAGGCGATGAGGCCTTCAGGACGAAGGAGATCGAGCAGCCGGGGCACGACCTCCGGTCCGACGTGGCCGGCGGTGAACGTACCCGCACTTACCGACGCTGCGTAGGACGCTCGCGACTGATCGTCCAGTCGATGCAGGTCGGCAACGGTGAGACGGCGATACACACCACTGCTCGCGGCGATCGCAAGCATCTCCGGCGAGAGGTCGACACCGTCGACGATGGTGACGCCGAGTTGCGCGAGTCGCCGCCCGACGGCGCCGGTGCCGCAACCGAGATCGATCACCGGCAGTGTTGGGTCGGCCAGGACGCTGACGAGAAGCTCGGCGATCCGGGCGCTCCCGGTGAACCCGAGCTCACCGAAGACATCGGCATCGTAGGTCGGCGCCCATTCGGCGTAGAGCGCCGCGGCTTGTTCCGCGCTCGAGATCGACCGCGCCCGCCGGACCGGATCGATCGTCCCGGGTTCGATGTCCGGTCCGCCTCGGCGACGCTGGTTCGATCCGCCTGACTCCATCGTCACATTCTCCCGCACTTCATTCTCCCGTTCTGGCGGTCTCACGATCGGGCATAGAGTCCGGTCATGAGCATCTCCGACGACGACATCAACGAACAGCCGGCGGACGACGGTTTGCCGCCGAAGGTTGCCGGCGACGCTGACGGCACGGACAGCGCCGACTCCGACGGCACCGACACCGGCGACTCCGACGGCACCGACTCCTGAGCGTCGACGCGCGCTGGCAGGTCAGGCGAGTCCCCCACCCGGACGCGCCGGGACTCGCCGAGCTCGTCGGCGACGTCGCCGCGTTCCGTGCCGACGTCGTGTTCCGTCGGCCGCTCGTATCGCGAGTGGCAGCGCTCGAGCGGTTCGGCGACGTCGAGGTGCTGTGGGACGATTTGTTGCGCCGCGGCACACGTCAGCCTGCGTTCCGTGTCGTGCGCGACGGCACCACCGTGGCCCAGCGCGACGTCACCCGCGGCGCAGGCATCGGTAACCGCGACCTCGACGATCTGGTGGCTGCCAACCAGGTCATCGACCGTTACCGGCGCGGCGACACGGTCGTGCTCCAAGGACTGCATCACACGAACCCGCACCTCGCCAGACTCTCCAACAACCTTGCGCTCGCGCTCGACCACCCGGTGCAGGTCAATGCCTACCTCTCGCCGTCGAGCGCTCGCGGGCTCGACCTGCACTTCGATTTCCATGATGTGTTCGTCGTGCAGCTCGGCGGAACCAAGCGGTGGCGGATCTGGACACCGCTGGAGCGCACGACCAATCCGGTGAAGGGCCGCCATTCGATCGCCGCGCCTCGGCTGGACGAGCTCGGCGATCCGCTGCTCGACATCACGATGTGCGCCGGCGACTGTCTGTATCTCCCTCGGGGCTACCCCCACGCGGCCGAGACGGTGGATCAAAACTCGGACCACCTGACGATCGGGTTGGTGGCGGTGACGTGGCAGCGCGTCCTCCGCCGGGCGATCGATGCCGAGGTTGCCGCGGGACGGCTGACGGCCGCACTGCCAGTCGGCCTGCTCGATCCCGGTGTCGCGGTGCCCATCGACGTGGATGTCGAGGGCTTGCGGCATCTGGTCACACCGGAAGGTCTCCGTCATTGGATGGCGCGCGAGATCTGGCGCCGGCAGCCCGCGACGCGACTTCGGCCGCGAGCGGCTCCCGCGCTGGAATCGCGTCGAGTGGCGTTCACGCCTGGTCCCCTGCTCTGGCTCACGGTGGTCGGAGACCGCGCCGTGCTCGGGCTCGGCGATCGGCTGCTCGACATGCCGGTCGAAGCGCACGACTTCCTGTCCGCGCTGTTCGACTCGGAGTGGCCCGTCGTCACCGACCACCTGAAGGGACTCGACGACGAGTCGCGTGCGGTGGTGCTACGGCGACTTCTCGCCGAAGGGGTGGTGGCCCATGTCGACTAGCTACGCATGCGCGGAAGCATCCGCCGAACGCTACGAGCCGATGTTCGCGACCGGTTCGCAGGTGCGCCACTGGCTGATGGTCGAGGTGCGAGGCGCGTGGGGCGAGGACGCGATCCACTCCAGCGCACTCGGCGAGCACGTGCCGCTTCACTGGAAGGACGACCTGAAGCGGCGTCAGATCCGTGTGGTCTGCATTCGCGCACACCTGCGAGCCGAGGCCACCGACGTTCGGCTCTTCGCCTGCACCGCCCGCCGCCCAGGCGCGGGGCCGGCGCCACTGTGGCGTCGGGATGTCAGCTCGCTGGGCGACGTCCCCGCCGCCGCCGAGGAACTACGTGTGAACCACCCGCCCGAGACGGGTTGGCAGCGCGTGCAGGATTCGCTGCTCCTCGTGTGCACCAACGGGCGCCACGACCAATGCTGTGCGAACCTCGGCCGGCCGCTCGTCCGCGCCCTGCGTGATTCGTCGTGGGCCGACCGCGTGTGGGAGTGCTCGCACATCGGCGGCGATCGATTCGCCGCCAACCTCGTGGTGCTCCCGGACAGCCTCTACTTCGGTCGGGTGGACCCGGAATCGGCCCCGAGCGTGTTGAGCGCGCTGGACGAGGGGCGGATCGACCTCGCTCGGTTTCGCGGGCGCACGTCGTTCTCGCTTGCCGAGCAGGCGGTCGAGCACTTCGTGCGAGGCGAGCTCGGCATCGATGCCGTCGACGGCGTGGTGATCGGCCGGCAGGCCGACGACGGCTCGTTTCCGGTGCGAACCGCCGACCGCCTGCTCCACGTCCGGGTCCGTCGGCGGCTGGAGTCTGTCGCTGAGCCGCTCACCTGCAGGGGAAAGGCGGACCAGGTGGTCCCGACATTCACGCTCGAATCGATCACGTGAGCCGGCGCACGCGCACCGGACCTCAATGCGAGTCGACGCCGTTACGTGAGCGCTTGGCCTCGTACATCGCCTTGTCGGCCTCGCTGACGAGGTGTGTGGAGATCTTCTTGCCTGGCCCGGCGTACGCGACTCCGACGCTGGCGGTGATCGTGATCTCGTAGCCGGCCGACTCGAAGGGGACCGACAGGGCGTCAGCGATGCGATTCGTGATGAGGTCGACATCCTCGGGGCAGTCGAGGTCCTCGCACAGGAACACGAACTCGTCACCGAAGATGCGCGCCAGGGTGTCGCTCGGCCGGATCAACGTCGACAGTCGGCGAGCGATGGCAACCAACAGCTCGTCGCCCACGTCGTGCCCGTAGGCGTCGTTGACATGCTTGAACTGATCGAGGTCGACGAACAGGATCGCGGCCGACGTCTCACTCCTTCGAGCGCGCTGCGCGGCGTTCTCGATCCGGTCTTCCAGCAATTGGCGGTTCGGCAACCCGGTGAGCGGGTCGTGCAAGGCAATCTGCTTGAAGTTCTCGGCAGCGGCGCGTGCGTCGTCACGGGAGAGGGCCATGACGAGGTACGAGGCGGTGACGTCAGCCAGCGTCTGGGCGATCGCGAGGTCGTGCGGGTCGAGCTCCCCGGCGGTGTTGGAATACAGGTCCATCGCCCCGAGTCGATCGGTGTCGTGGCGCAGCGGGAACGTGAACACCGCCGCCAGACCGGTCGGGATGGCCGCCGCCGCGAACTGTGGGAAGCGCCCGTCGTCTTGCAGATCCGCGATCCTGACGGCCTCGCCCGTCGCGTAAGCCATGTGAAACGGACCGTCTTGGATCTCGCTCTGCAGTTGCTCGTGCCGCAACGCTGTCTCGTCAGACGCAGCCATGTACCGGGACCCCGTCTCGGGGACGATCAAGGTGACACCTGCACTCGTGACCGGGAGCACCTCGACGATCCGCTTGACCAACCTTTCGGCGATCCCGTGCGTCGGAGTCTCGACGATCATCGTCCGGGCGAACTCGCAGAGAACCTCGGCCAGTTTGCCCTCATCCACCATTGTGACTCCCAGCTGCTGGCAGTCCACACGTGTCAGGACGACAAGAGCAGCCAAGAGATCCTAACATGGGGTGCGAAGCCGACCCGTCGAAAATCCCCGTTCGCGCTACACCACCGGGTGCTGCTCCGATGTCACCGGCGAACCGGGCCGTGATCGGCAAGAGGACCTGGCGGGGCGAGATAGAAACCCTGCCCCCAGCACACGCCGAGGCGCCCGAGCGTTTCGAACTCCTCGAGTGTCTCGATGCCCTCGGCGATGATCATCTCGCCGGTGTCGCGGCCAAAAGTGACGAGCGAGGTGGCGAGTGCGCGCCGAACGGGGTCGGCGTCGATGGTGCGGGTGAATTCGAGGTCGAGCTTGACGATGTCGGGACGCAGTCGAAGGATCTGCTGGAGGCCGGCGTAGCCCGCACCGGCGTCGTCGACGGCGACGCGCACTCCCTGTTGGCGCAGGTCGTCGAGCGCAGCCAGCAGGACGTCGTAGTCCTCGATCCGGGTGTGCTCGGTCAGCTCGAGGACGATCCGGCTGCTGGCGGCTCCGCGCAGAGACTCGTGGATGCGGCCGCTGATCGCGGTCGCCGGCGACACGTTGAGTGAGAGGAACACATCCGGGGGCAACCAGTCCAGTGCCCCGAGCGACGCCTCGACCGCGGCGAGATCGAGCTCGATCGCCAGATCGACCGCGGCGGCCTCCGCGAACCATGCGGCGGGCGATCGTCGAGGATCGCAGTCGAAGCGTGCCAAGGCCTCCACGCCGACCATTTGCCCGTCGGCGAGGTCGACGATCGGTTGGTACACCATTCGCAGTGCGCCGTCAGCGATGGCATCTGCTACCCGAGCACGTCGGAGATCGCGCTCGACGGTGACGCGCCGGTGCCCCTCTGCATGCGCGTCGAGCTCGGCTTGCAGCTCGAGGTTGTGGCGCTGGACCGTCCGGAGGAGCGCTCGCATGGTGAGGAGGTTCCGGACCCGCTGAACGAACTCGACGTCGTCGTAGGGCTTGGTAAGGAAATCGTTGACCCCGGCATCGAGCGCACGCTCACGCGCCTGGGTCGTGGTGTCGCCGGTCAGCACGAGCACCGGCAGAAAGCCCTCGTCGGGCAGGTCCCGGCGCAGCGAGGTGAGCACCGCGTGGCAGTCGATGCCCGGCATGTCGAGGTCCATCAGGATGACGTCGGGGACGACCTCGAGGCAGCGGTCGACGGCGCTCCCGGCGTCCGTAACGGTGTGGACGCTCGACGCTCCGGCCATCCGCAGGATGCGTTCGAGGTGCTGAACGTTGGAGTCGATGTCGTCGGCGATCAGCACACAGGCGACGCCCGACGGATCGTTCGCGCGCATCATGATCGGCGCCTCATGATCTGGCACCAGGCGCGCTGAAGCGCCCCCGCGTACACGTCGGAATCGTCGTCGGGGGCACGCGGCTATGTGGCGATTGCGCGCTGGTCGTTCATTCTCGGTTCCCGCACTCCCTCCGGCCGATCGCGGTTAGATAACCGAGAAGAGGAAGATCGCGCGCGTTTGATACACCACGTCAAGAAAAATCGAACGGGCCGCCTCGGCGTCTGCAAAGATGTCCCTATGTTGACGCGCGTTGCGGGCAGCCGATCGGTGCCGTTACCGCGTCGCGTGGATGTACAGCGTCACCAGAAGACGATCGGGGCTCCCAGGGTCAGCCATCCAGCGGCGAGTGCCGCGATTCCGGTCGCGACGCGACCCAGATTGCGAACTGCCATCACGCATACTCCTTTGTGGTTGGGCGAATGTTCCGTCGGTCGCCCCGCAGTTGGCCTTACACAAGGAGAGTGCGCTCGTCACTTGCTGATACATCGAGTCGCGCAATGAACCGATTGGGCGTGACCACAACCGAGAATGCTGTTCCGGTCGCGACCCTACTCGAAGCTGCGGCGGATGGCGACGAGCGCGCCTGGTCCGAGTTGGTCGCCCAGTTCCATGGGCTGTTGTGGGCGACCGCGCGCGCGTGCGGCCTGTCCGAAGCCGACGCCGCCGACGTGACGCAGACGACGTGGATGCGGCTCGCCGAACACCTGGGTCGGATCACCCAACCTGCCGCGTTGCCAGGATGGTTGGTATCGACGACCCGGCGCGAGGCGATCTGTGTCTCGAAGCGTGCGCGACGCCCGCCTCCCGCGGTCCTGCTCGGCAGCCTCGATCTCGACGACGACCACAGCGCCGTCGACCTGCTCTTGCGAGCCGAACGTCATCGGGAACTGCGCGCCGCGTTCCGCCGGCTCGGCGAACAATGCCGGCTGCTGCTGGCGATGTTGAGCGCTGATGCCCGCTACTCCTACGAGGAGATCTCGAGCCAGGTCGACATACCGATGGGCAGCATCGGTCCAACGCGTCGTCGGTGTCTCACCAAGCTCAGTCAACTCCTGGATCATGATGGTGCGTCAAGGATGACGAAGGGGGACTCGCGTGAGCGACGTGGATGAAGTTCTGCTCGACGACGAGGCCGCGGACCTCCTCCTCGCCGAACTGGGCGACGCGTTGGCGGGCGAGATCACCGTCGAGCACCTCGAGGCTGCAGTCAACGCGTTCTGGGTCGCGCGGACCGACGCCCTCATCGCCGAGGTCGAGGAGCATCTCGATGCCGGGCAGCGAGCAAGCCACCGCGGCGGCACAGCCGAACGGCAACACCTCTACCGGCTCGACACCCTCTCCGTGTCCTTGACGGTCGACTCGATCGATCGGAGGGTCGCCGGGCGGATCGAAGGAGCCGGCCTGAGCGCACGTTGGCTCGACGCGGGCGGATCTTCCCGCCCGCTCGAGCTCGACGACAACGGCTGCTTCCGAGTGACCCCGCAGTCCGGCCCAGCATCAGTCGAGGTCGTGCTCGTCGATGGGCGTCGTGTCCGCACGGCATGGACGCTGCTCTGAGGGACGAGGAGCTCGACCACTCCCTCGACGCGCTGAACGAACTTGCAGCGTCGGACCCTGAACGGGCCCGCAGGGAGGCCATCACCCGTGCCGGCGCGGCCGAAGGCGCCGAACAGATCGCTCTGCTCACCGTCGCTGCCGAGGCGTCGATCCGAGTTGGCACGATCTCGGACGCACTCACCCTGTTCCGACGCGCCGCCGACCTCGCCGAGCGTCGGTCGGACGAGCAGGCCGGCCCGCTCCGTGTGCGAGTCGCCGCCATGCTCGCCGCATCGGGCGACAGCGAGCTCGCCCTGCGAGCCCTTGAAGCAGCCGAACCGCTCCTCGGCGAGAGCGCGTGGCTCGCCTGGTACCAGCGAGGGTTGATCCTGCACTGGGCCGGCCGCAGCGAGGAAGCGCTGGTCTGGCTCAGACGTGCCGAGCCGGCAGCGGAGGGCGCCGGTGACTGCCTCACCGTCGCCAAGCTCGTGATGAACCGCGCCCTGGCACACGCCCATGTCGGCGACCTCGAAGCGGCGGCAGCTGACGCGGTCGACGCCGAGCAGCGCTGTCGCGAGCTCGGCGAGCTCACCCTCGCCGCGCACGCCCTGCACAACCGTGGCTGGATCGCCGCCCGCGCCGGCGACCTCGCCGAGGGCTGGCGCCTGATGCACGATGCGGCAAGTGAACCGTCGTGGACGGCGCCACCGGTCGTGCTCGCCGACCGAGCCGAGCTGGCGCACGCCGCCGGCTTGCTGTCCGAGGCGGCCGACCTCGCAGAAGAGGCGTGGGTCGCTCAGCGAGCGGTCGGCGACGACCACGGGGCGGCAGCGACGTCGCTGCTACGGGCCCGGATCGCGCTCGACCTCGGTGACACGGAGGCGGTGCTCGACCTCACTGCGACATCCGCCGCCGCGCTGGCGGCGCAGGGTCGGGTGTCGCTGTGCGGCGCGGCGGCGGGCATCGAGATCGCCGCCCGCC
>DASUEW010000721.1:0-2547 GCA_036274875.1 Ilumatobacteraceae bacterium | reverse complement strand
CGAAGCCGGGCAACCGTTCGCGTGCGGCGAGTCGGCGGCGGACCGCGTCGGCAGCGCCCAGTTCGGCGCAGTCATCGAACAGCGCCGCCGCCGCCGGACCGGCCGCGCCGTGGAGCGTGCCCGACACGACAGCCAGCCCGGCAGCGATCGCGGCGTACGGGTCGGTGCGCACGGAGCCGGCGATGCGCACGGCGAGTGTGCTCGTTGCCAGCTCGTGGTCGGCGAGCAGCACGAGTGCCCGCCGGATCGCGCCGACGAGTGTCTCGTCAGCGTCCGGCGCGAACACCGAGGCGACGCGCGCCGCGTAGTCGCCATCCTGTTTTCTGGCGCTTCTACCGGCGAGGACGGCCGGGATCATCGTGAGGATCCGGCGTGCCGCGGTGGCCGGGTCGTCACCGGCGTGCCCGAGGCCGACGGCGGTGGTGATCACACCGAGACGGTTGATCCAGTCGAGTCCGGGTCCGTAGCCGGCGATCGCATCGGCACAATTACGCACGGCTCGATCGTCCGGACCTGGCCACGTCACCGGCTCGTGGGGGAGGTCGCCGGTCCACAGCAGCTCGGCGACCTGCTCGAAGTTCGCTGTTCGGGCGAGCTCGGCGACGTCGTGACCACGGTACGAGGGGCCGGCCTCGTCGAGCACGGTGATGCCGGAGACGATCTGCACGTCGATCGTCGGACGATCGGCGATCGCGGGCGGGCGGCGTGATCGTTGCGCCAGCGCCTCGAGCTCGTCGAGGGCGTAGAGCGACGTGCGGCCGTCGACCGCGGTGCGGCGGCTGACGACGCCACGGCTCACGTAGGCATAGAGCGTCGCCCGCTCGACTCCGAGCACGCGGGCAGCCTCGGTCGCGCCGACGTAAGTGGCCATCACTCCAGTCTGGATACTGGAGATGACGAGATCAACATTGACTGGATCAACGTTGATGCAGACGGTTGACGGGCGGAGACTCGACCTCGTGACCGCACTCGTCAACCAACCCATCACCAAGAGCATCACCCAAGTCGTCGAGGTACCCCCCGGGCTCCACGGCGTGGCCGTCGCCGACACCGCGATCGGCGACGTCCGAGGTGAAGAGGGCTTCTTCCACTACCGCGGGCTCGACGCGACCGCGCTCGCCCGGACGCACACGTTCGAGGAGGTGTGGCACCTGTTGCACGAGGGGCGGCTGCCGTCGGCTGCCGAGCGCGACGAGTTCACCCGCTCGATCGCCGCCCAGCGCTTCGTCCCCGCCGAGCTGCTGCCGATCGTCGACGCCGCGGCGACGGTCGGCGGCGAGCCACTCGCCCAGCTGCGCACGGTGCTGTCGCTGGGGGCGACCGTGCTCGGGCTGCGGCCCCTGATCGATCTCGACCACGACGCCCGCCGGGCCCAGTCGTTGCGACTCGCCGCAGTCGTGCCGTCGGTACTGGCGGCGCTCCATCGTCGGGCCAGGGGTCTGGCGATCATCGAGCCCGACCTGACGCTCGGGCACGCCGCCGCCTACCTCTACGAGACGACGGGGCGACGCCTCGATCCGCTCGCCGTGCGGGCCATCGAGCAGTACCTGATGCTGACGATCGACCACGGCTTCAACGCCTCGACGTTCACCGCCCGAGTCGTGGCCTCGACCGGAGCCGACCTGGCCGACTGCGTGTGCGCCGCGCTCGGGGCCCTCGCCGGGCCGTTGCACGGTGGTGCGCCCGGTCGTGCCCTCGATGCCCTCGACGCGATCGGCTCGCCGGAGCGCGCTGCCGGCTGGGTGCGTGGCGAGGTCGCGGCCGGCCGCCGCATCATGGGGTTCGGTCACGCCGTCTATCGCAGCGTCGATGCGAGGTCGGTGCTGCTGCGGGCGATCGCCGAGGAGCTCGCCGAGAAGTTCGATGCCGAATTGGTCGAGCGAGCGATCGCGGTCGAGGCCGAGATCCTCGTGACGCTCGCCGAGCTGAAGCCGGATCGCGCGCTACCGAGCAACGTCGAGTACTACGCGGGCGTGGTGATGGCGTCGGCCGGCGTGCCCCGCGAGATGTTCACGCCGACGTTCGCCGTCAGCCGCACCGTCGGCTGGTGCGCCCATGCGGTTGAGCAGGCCGCCGCCGGCAAGCTCATCCGCCCCGCGGCCAACTACGTCGGTCCCGAGCCCTGAACCGTCGACGCCGGACGGGGGAACCAGCCGCGCCGCCAGATCCGCGCCGGCAGACCCCGGGTCAGGCAAACGAATGGCGGGCCGCGCGGCCGTCGAGGCCGAGCACGACCGGCCGCGTTCCGAGTTGCGGCAACTGCATCACGCGCGTGTCGGTGCGCCGGGCGGCGGACGGTGAGATGCGCGGGATCCGCGTGACGTCGGGTGCCGTGAACAGCAGGTCGACGACAAGCCGGTCAGCGCCGCGGGAACGCAGCAGCCCGCGACGACCTGACGGCAGGCCGATCGTGCCGGTGCCGGACAACCACGCCCACACGTCGATCCCGCGGCGGAAAACGCCGTGGTAGTTCAGGGTCAGCGCCAGCGGTTCGTGGCCATTCGCGGTCTCGGCGACGCCATCGAAACGCCACTCCGACATCCCATG
>DASUEW010000720.1:0-12672 GCA_036274875.1 Ilumatobacteraceae bacterium | reverse complement strand
CAGGTTGAGGTAGCCGTACATCGCATCGGACGCCATGAGTGGCACAAGGCTTCCGGCCAGCAGCCAGAACGCGACAGGGCGGCGACCCCCACCGATCGCCAACCGAGCCGCCGTGGCCAAGAGCGCGACGTCGCCGACCGGATAGGCGACGGACGCGAGGCGCTCGAGCACGCTGAGTCCATCGATGCGAACGTACGGAGCGATCAGGAGCACCCACGACACCAGACCGAGGCCAGCCGCGATGATGGCGGCGTCGATGACACCGGCGCGGTCCCGACCCGCCGATCGCCGATGCACGAGCAATGCCAAGCCTGCGATCAACAAGGGGTACATCGCGAGATAGACGACGTCCACGTACGACGGGAAGAGCGTCTCGGCGTGTTGCACGAAGTTGCGAATCGTGTAGAGGTTGTCGCCGACGATCAGCGTCGCCACCCCGGCCGCCAGGAGGTACCACGCACGGGGTGCTTCGGGACGGTTGACGCTGACGCCGACGAGGATGGCGACCACCGATGACCAGCCGATGATGGGCCAGAGCACAAGCTTGGCGGTCTCGGCAGGCAACCAGAAGTAGGCGATCGCCAGCGGTATCCCCCCGACGAGGTACCACCGCCACACGCGAGCCATCACACGTTCCCGTTCTCGAGATCGACCGATGTCGGCTCTTCTGATCGCGCGGTGATCGCGATTCTGCCGCCTCCGTGGCGCTTCACGTGATAGAGCGTCGCGTCGGCGTCTCGGAACAGACGGTCAGTGGTCGGCTCCGTCGGATCGAGCGTTGCCACGCCGGCGCCGAACGACACGGTGCTCCTGCCCGACCCAGAGGGCTGGAACACGCGCCCCGCATGCCGGGCGGCGGCGTCGAGGGTGGTCGCGGGCAGCAGCAACGCGAACTCGTCACCACCGATCCGTCCGACGATGTCAGAGCCGCGCGACCGCTCGCGAGGCGGTCGGCCGTGCCCCGAGTGCTGTCGATCGTGAGCCGAATCGTGATCGCGTCCGACACGCGGCGCGTCGGGCGCAGACGCGTCAGACCGCAGCGGTGCCAGCTTCATGGCGATCTATCGGCACTTCTTGGCATGGCACGAGCGGAAATGGCAGCTGTGACAGCCTGGTGCGGTGACGCTCCTGATCGACGAGGCCAGGTGGTGGTGGCGCGACCGGAAGTGGTGCCATCTGATGAGTGACGAGTCGCTCGACGAGCTGTGGGCGTTCGCCGACGCGGCGGGTTTGCCGCGCCGGGGCTTCCAGGGCGATCACTACGACGTGCCGGAGGAGTATCGAGGCGAGCTCATCGCGGCCGGCGCGGTCGAGGTCGAGAGCCGCGAGCTGCTTCGACGCCTGCGCGCCGCGGGTCTCCGACTCACTCCCGCTCAGCGCAGGGCTCGATCCGCTCACCCATCGTCACCCTGACCGCCAGCGCGGCGGTTCGCCGAGGAGGTCGCGCGGGCAGTGGATGTCGTTGCCGATGACGAACCACTCGACCAGCTCGACACCGACGGCCGACGTCAGGTCGCTCATCTCGAGCCACCGGTCGCAGTCGCCGGCGAGCGCGCCCTGGCCGGGGCGCACGGTCGCGAGCACGAGCGCGCCGAGGCGGCCCGTGCTCGCCCCCGTGTTGGCGAGGCACTCGGCCACCTCGATGGCGTCGTCGGGGCGGGCGGTCCCGCTGACGACCGTCACGCACACGCCACGCCGCTCGTGGTCGAGCAGCAGGGCGATGGTCTCGGCGACGGGCGGGCGCTCGATCGCGAGGGCGATGACCGCCAGCGCCGAATCGGCGCAGTCGATGGGATCGATCCCCGCGCGCGGCGGGCGATGAGCTGAGCAGAACTGCATGGCGCACCCCGGAACTGTGTGACTGAGTTGGGGGACGTCGGTCTGTTCGACGCTAACGAAGGGGTGTCGCAGTGACAGGCGTGTCAGACGGGCGCTTCGACCCGCCGCATCGGGGTATGCATCGGCGGCTGGTGGTCCCACAGATCGGCGAGCAGGTCCTCGCGGATCCCGGAGCATGCTGGGTCGTCCCACCGGTTGGTGTGCTGCAGCGGGTCCGACACGAGGTCGTAGAGCTCGCCTTCGGTGCCGTCGTGGCTGTAGCCGGCCTGATAGGTGGAGCACACCCAGCCGTCCCGCGTGATCGTGCGGAGGTGAACGTCGACGCCGAACAGCACGCTGTCCCACTCGGTCAGCACGCGCTCGAAGCCGCGCGCGTCGGCGTCGTGGTCGTCGATCGGCAGCGGTCGCCCCTCCATCCACCACGGGATCGGCAGGCCGGCGATCGCGCAGAACGTCGGTGCCAGGTCGACGAGCCCGACCGGGCGCGTCACAGTCGATGCCGTCGGGGTCGACGAGCGCGCCGGCCGCCAGATCAACGGCAGCCGCATCAGCGCGTCGACGTGGTACGGCCCTTTGAACAACAGGCCGAAGTCACCCTGGAGCTCACCGTGGTCGGTCGTGAACACCACGTCGACGTCGTCACCCCACTCCCGGGCGTCGATCGCGGCCAGCACCCGACCGAGCGCCTCGTCGACGAGCTCGCACTCGACGGCGTTGCGGGCGTTCACCTCGCGGACCTGATCGGCGGTGAGCGTGGCCGGCACCCACGACAGGGGCGCCTCGTAGTTCGAGACCAGCCGGCCGTCGTACCACGCCCGCCAATGGCGCGGCTTGGCGTCGAGCACCTGCTCGCGCGCCCCGGCGTCGGCGATGTAGCCGGCCGGCAACGGAACGTCGCGCCAGTCCACCCGCGCCAGCTCGGCGGCCGGTGGGTCCCACGGGTGGTGCGGGTCGGGGAAGCTCATCCAGCAGAACCAGTCGTCGTCGGCGGCCAGCGAGTCGAGCCAGGCGATCGTCCGGTCGGCGACCCAATCGGTGTGGTACCACTCGCGCGGGATCGGGTTGTCGTGCACCTGTGGCGCACCCGTGTCACCGCCACCGAGGCCGTTGACCTCGAGGTCGGAATCGAGCACCGGGTAGAACATCCCGACCGCCTCGGGATGGACCGCACCCAGCCACCTCGCGTAGTGCAGAGCCCCGCTGCCCGTGTGGGTGGCTGACTCGAAGTGCTCGAAGCCGCGATGTGGCCCGGTCGTGCCGTCGAACCCCTGGTCGGTGGTCGTGAACACCCCCGATCGGGCGAACCCGTTCTCCGGGAACCTGGCAAAGGGGTCGAGGAACGGTTCGAAGTGCGGTTTGCCGATGATGGCCGTGCGGTAGCCGGCGCGGTGCAGCAACGATGCGACCGACGGCGCGTCGACGGGCAGGGCGACGCCGTTCATCCACACGCCATGGGTGCTCGGGTGCTGGCCGGTGATGATCGTCGAACGCGACGGCATGCACACGACCGATTGCGGATGCGCCCGCTCGTACCGGTATCCGGCGGCGGCGAGTGAGTCGGCGACGGGCGTGCGGGCAAGGGTGCCGCCGTTGCAGCCGAGCGTGTCGAAGCGCTGCTGGTCGGTGGTGACGAGCAGGATCTTGCGGCCCATCAGACCGCACCAGTCGCGTGATCAGGGCCAGTCGCGTGATCACAGCCATCCGCGTGATGATCGGGCATCGGGTCGGTCTCCATCCGGCGCCGCAGCTCGTCGAGCGCCCCGGCGGTGGCGCCGCCGATCACGAGGGCCATCGCCCGCGGATCTGCCTCCGTCGAATACGTGACGAGGCATGTCGCGTCTTCGAGGTCGATGACGTCGATCGTGCCGCGGTGGTGCCGGATCACGGGCGACGTGAGCCGGTACTGGAAACGGTGCTGGATCGGGTCGACCACGAGGATCTCCTCTGGCATCGCGAGCCCGGCGTCGGTCGTGATCAGGCGGCTCGTCCCCTCGACGGGCGACGACGTGATCCCGGGGAACCACTCGTGCAGACGCGCCGCGTCACCGACCAGTTGCCACACGGCATCCGCGGATCGGCGGATCCGGGTCTGGTGACGGATCGAGCCGAGCACCGCGCGGACCCTACCGACCGTCGTCCGCGGACTCGATATCAGGCCAGATATCGTCATGTGGATGGCCGCCGTCACGATGTACCACAACACGAATTGAAACTCGTCGAACAATGCCGTGGGCATTGTCACCGAGCTCGGCGCCGACGTCGAGATCGTGAACTACACCAAGACGCCACCCGATGAGGCCACGTTGCGGGCGATCCTCGCCAAGCTCGAGGATCCGCACACCGACCTCGTCCGCCGCGACAGCCTGTTCAAGAAGCTCGGGCTGACCGACTCCGACGTGGCGACCGACGACCAGATCGTCGAGGTCCTGCTGGCGCACAAGATGCTGTTGCAGCGCCCACTGCTCGTCACCGCCGACCGGGCGATCATCGGCCGGCCGAAGGAACGCGTGCGCGAGCTGCTCGCCGGCTGATCAGACCCGAGTGTTCAGACACGGCTGATCAGACTTCGAGCCGGGCCAGCTCGTCGGCGTCGAGCGCCGGCAGCGGCTCGACGAGGGCCATCGCTTCGGCGGGGGTGCGTGCTCCGACGATCGGGTACACGGAGGTCCGCGTGGTGAGCCACGCCAGCGCGACGGCGACCATCGTGCAGCCGTGCGCCGAGGCGATCGAGGCGATCGCATCGCGTGTCCTCGCCGTCAGCGCGGCGTCGGCGCCGGCCCACCGCAGCCGGTGCCGGAGGTCGTCGGGGTCGAGCTCGGACAGTTCGAAGCCGTCAGCGAGGAAGCCGGCGCCGAGCGATCCCCACGACAAGAACGCCACGCGGTGGCGCTCGCACCAGTCCAACGTGCCATCGGACTCCACCGATCGGTCGACCAACGAGTACTGGTTCTGCACGGTGGCGACGGGTCCGACTGCGAGCGCCCGGTCGAGCAGCTCGACGCGGTGGTTCGAGAGTCCGGCCGCGCCGACCAGGCCCTCGCGGACGAGATCGTCGAGCGCGGTCCACGTCTCCTCGACCGGCACCGATGGATCCTCGTCGTGTACCTGCACCAGGTCGAGCCGCTCGACGCCGAGCCGGCGCAGGCTGCCCTCGACGTCGCGACGTACCGCATCGGGCGAGTTGTCGGTGTAGAACGAGCCGTCGCCGGCACGGAACGTTCCGCATTTCGTGAAGACGAGGGGGCGCTCGACGCGCCCGCTGAGCGCCTCGGCGACGATCTCCTCGGCCCGTCCCCAGCCGTACATCGGCGCCGTGTCGATCCACCCGACACCAGCGTCGACGGCGGCCCGGACGGCGGCCACGGCGACGTCGCGATCTTGTGGGCCCCACCAGTGGGGCGCCGTGCGGTGCGAGGAGATGGGTGCGGTCCCGAGGCCGATCCGCGTCGGCAACCCACCGGTGAGCGACACGGGTCGAACGGTACCCTTCGATGCCGGGCGCTGATGAACGGCCTCGGGAGGCTGTGTGGACGAGGGAACCGATCGACGTAGGGACGCGTGGAAGTACCTCGTCGACGTGTTGTCCCGCCAGCGCCGAGGACTCGCGCTCGGCATCGCCGTCGGCCTCGTATGGACCGTGGGCAAGGTCGCGGTCCCGCAACTCACCCGCCAAGCGGTCGACAGCGGCATCGAGCGCGGCGGCTCGGTGGTCACCTGGGCGGTGCTGATCGGCTGCGCCGGTTTGTTGACCGGCACGTTCACCGCCCTGCGCCGCTACATCGCGTTCCGTGAGAGTCGGCTGACGGAGACGCGGCTGCGCGAGCGCCTGTTCGATCACATCCTCGGGCTGCACATCGGCTACCACGACCGGGCCCAGACCGGCCAGCTCATGAGCCGCTCGTCGAGCGACCTCAACCAGGTGCAGGCCTTCGTGGTGATGATCCCGCTCACGATCTCGAACCTCGCCCTCGTCGCCGCCGTGGTGGTGATCCTGTTCGTCGACGATCCATTCCTGGCCCTCGTGGCGCTCGCCCCGCTCCCGTTCGTCAACGTCACCGCCAAGCGGTTCTCGGCGGCGATCCACCCGGCGGTGTTGGCGGTGCAGGCCGAGCAGGCACAGCTCGCCACGGTCGTCGAGGAGACGATCGCCGGCGTGCGCGTGATCAAGGGCTTCGGCGCCGAGCAGGTGCAGTCGGACAAGCTTCGAACCGAGGCCGACGACATCCAGCGGGTGTCGGTGCAGGCGGCGCGCGTGCGGTCGCGCTACCTCCCTGCGATCGACCTGCTCCCATCGCTCGGGCTGATCGCGGTACTGGGCATCGGTGGCCATCGCGTGCTCGATGGCCAGATGACCGTCGGCGAGCTCGTCGCCTTCAACTTCTACGTCGCGCTGCTCGTGTGGCCGCTGCGCACGATCGGGATGACCCTTGCGTGGGGCCAGCGTGCCGCAGCGGCGCTCGAACGCGTTCACGAGGTGCTCCGGACGGTGCCCGAGATCCGCGACCCGGCTCATCCCGTCTCCCTGCCGGACGCCGCACCCGTCGGCGCGGTCACATTCCGCGACGTGACGTTCGGCTACGACGCGGGCCGGCCGGTGCTCGACGCGTTCACGCTGGAGCTCGCGGCCGGGGAGTCGGCGGCGCTCGTCGGGGCGACGGGTTCGGGCAAGTCGACGGTCGCCCGGCTGCTGCTGCGCTTCTACGACCCCCAGGGAGGCTCCGTCGAGATCGATGGCGTCGACGTGCGTGACGTGGCGGTGCACGACGTGCGCCGCGCCGTCGGCGTGGTGTTCGAGGACACGTTGCTGTTCCACGACACGGTCGCCGCCAACATCGCCTTCGCCGACCCGACCGCCGACTTCGGGCGCATCGAGGCGGCGGCGCGACTCGCCGGCGCCCACGACTTCGTCATGGAGTTGCCCGAGGGGTACGAGACCCTGATCGGCGAGCGCGGGTACTCGCTGTCGGGCGGGCAACGTCAACGGATCGCGATCGCCAGAGCGATCGTCGCCGACCCGCGGGTCCTCGTGCTCGACGACGCCACGAGCGCCGTCGACCCGTCGAAGGAGCACGAGATCCGCGACGCGATGGAAACCGTGATGCACGGCCGCACGACGATCGTGATCGCGCACCGGCCGGCAACGATCGCCATCGCCGACACGGTGGTGCTGCTCGACGAGGGGCACGTCGCCGCCACGGGGACGCATGATGAGCTGCTCGCGACCAATCAGCGCTATCGCGACGTGCTCGCCGCCATGGATCGAGTCGGTCTGCACGGCGACGGCGATGTCGAGATCGCCGCGCTCGCGGGGAGCGACTGATGTTCGGCATGGGCGCCGCCGTCAGCGCCGACGAGCGCCTCGAACGCGACGAGGCCCGCGCCGTGCTCCGGCGCGCGGCGCGCATGGCGACGCCGTTCCGTCGAACCGTTCTGGCCGCGCTCGGGTTCATCGCCGTGTCGACCTCGGCGACGGTCGTCGGCCCCCTACTCGTGCGATACGGCATCGACACCGGGATCGGCGACGGCGATGCCGGGGCACTGGATCTCTCGGTGGTCCTCTACGTCGTCATCGCGATCGTCGCCTACCTCGGTGGGCGCCAGCAGCACGTGTTCGTCAACCGCGCCGGTGAGGGCTTCCTGCGCGTCCTGCGCATCCGTGTGTTCGACCACATCCAGCGCCAGTCGCTGGCGTTCTTCGACCGCAACAAGTCGGGTGTGCTCGTGTCGCGGATGACCGCCGACATCGAGTCGCTCGCCGAGCTCGTGCAGTGGGGTGTGCTGCAGTTCGTGGCGGCGGCGATCCTGCTGACGTTCTCGTTGGTCGTGCTGTTCGTCCTGTCATGGCAGCTCACGCTCGTCGCTCTGATGGTGATGCCGATCATCATCGTCGCGTCGATCAAGTTCCAGCGCGACTCGAACGCGGCGTACCTCGAAGTACGCGAACGGGTCGGTCAGAACCTCTCCGCGCTCCAAGAGGGCATCAGCGGCGTACGCGTCATCCAGGCCTACACCCGCGAGCCCGAGCAACGCCGACGCTTCCGCACGTCGAACCGTGCACTCTACGACTCGCACCTGCACAGCGTCCGCGTGTCGACGTGGTACTTCGGCTTGGTCGAGTTCTGCGGTGTGCTCGCGACCGCGCTGGCGATCGGCGCCGGAGGCTGGCTCGTGCATCGCGGCGACCTGTCGGTCGGTACCGTCGTGGCCGTCGTGTTGCTGCTCGCCAGCCTGTTCGAGCCGGTGCAGCAGCTCTCGCAGCTCTACAACACGGTTCAGTCAGCCACCGCGTCGCTGCACAAGCTGTTCACGATCCTCGACACCGAACCCGCAGTCGATGAGCACGTCGACGCGATCCGGTTGCCCGAACGCGGCGATCTGGTGGTCGACGGTGTCACGTTCGCGTATCCGGGCACGTCGGCAGCTGCGCTCGTCGACGTGTCGTTGCGCGTCGGCGCCGGTGAGCGACTGGCGCTCGTCGGCCCGACCGGCGCCGGCAAGTCGACGGTTGCCAAGCTGATGGCGCGCCTGTACGACCCCGACCACGGGACGGTCTGCTTCGGCGACGTCGACCTGCGCGACGCGACACTCGCGTCGCTGCGCGAGCGCATCGTCGTCGTGCCCCAGGAGGGCTTCTTGTTCGACGGCACGATCGCCGACAACCTGCGCATCGCCCGGCCCGGCGCGTCCGACGACGACGTGCGAGCCGCGCTCGACGCGATCGGCGTGCTCGAACGGTTCGAGGCGTTCCCGGAAGGGTTGGCGACGGCGGTCCGCGAGCGCGGCTCACGGCTGTCGGCGGGTGAGCGGCAGCTCGTGTCGCTCGCCCGCGCTGCCCTCGTCGATCCCGCCGTGTTGGTGCTCGACGAGGCGACGTCGAACCTCGATCCCGGCACCGAGGCCGTCGTCGAGGGCGCCCTCGAACGGTTGATGCGAGGCCGTTCCGTGGTGGTTGTCGCGCACCGGCTGTCGACAGTGCGCCGGGCCGATCGCATCGCCGTCGTCGACCACGGACGGATCGCCGAAGTCGGCACCCACGACGAGCTGATCGCAACCGGCGGCCGGTACGCGCTGCTGGCGGCGGCGTGGGAACGCACCCAGGTCGCGCCGGGCTAGCGAGGTGCGAAGTCCGTCTTCCACCCCGAACTGTCTGCTTCATTGGGCCCGTGGCTTCGTCTGAAGCAGACAGAACGGGGGGAGTGGGGCATCATGGGCGGATGATCCGTCACTGCGTCCTGTTCCGCTGGCTCCCCGAAACGTCGCGCGATCAGGTCGACGAGGCAACCAAGCTGTTGCTCGAGTACGTCGCCACGCTCGACGGCGTCGTGAGCTACAAGCTCGGCCACGATGTCGGCGCCACCGCCGGCAACTACGACCTCGCCATCGTCGGTGACTTCGAGACGCTCGACGCCTACATCACGTATCGCGACTCGCCGCGCCACGTCGAGATCGCCCAGGGCATCGTCACGCCCTTGCTCGCCGAGCGGGCGTCGGTGCAGTTCGAGATCGACTGAGCCCGCACGCGCTGATCCGACCGGCGCGATCCCGTTCTGGGCTGCTGAACGTTTCGGCCCCCGCACGGCACAGCAGCCCAGAAGTTCGGCGACGGGCGATGTCAGATCAGATCAACGGGGTGTTGGGCTCGAGGCCCATCAGTAACCGGCCGTACATCTCGAGATTCATCTCGAGTTGGAGCAGGCCGTGGTTGTTGATCGCCTTGAGGTCGGCGAGCGCCCGCGACAACGGTGACGAACTGCGTACGCCGGTTGCGCCCGCCGCGGTGAACAGGATCTCGACCGCCTCCAGGCAACGTCGCACGCCGACGGCGCAGTCGACACGCATCCGGGCACGCGTCAGCAGCGGGAGTTCGGTACCGGCCTTGCCGGCGGCGTCGATCTCGTCGGCACAGCGATAGAGCAGCAGCTCGCCCTCCTCGACCCGCATCGCCGCATCGGCCACCTTGACGTGCGTGATCGGGTGCGTGTCCTGTCGGTCGGCCGTGTAGGCGATCGTCTTGCCGATCACGAGTGGCGGGAAGTCCTCGAGCGCCTGCCGGGCGAGTCCGAGTGCTCCACCGGTGAGGGCGATCGTCAGGACCGGGACCGGCGCGCACCTCTGCACCCAGTCAGAGTGCAGCGCACCACCCGGGCTGTCGCCCATGATGAGACCGGGCAACGACAAGAAGCGATGGCGAGGGATGTCGAGGCCGTCGAGTGTGACCGTGCACGACCCCGTCGCCCGCAGGCCGGTGACGTACCAGTCGTCGAGGAACGTGACATCCGACGTCGGGACGATGAAGTCACCTTCGTCGACTACCTGGTCGCCGTCGAACACGACCCCTCCGAGGAGCAGCCAGTCGGCGCGTTCCGAGCCGGACGCGAACGGCCACACGCCCTCGAGCCGGAACCCGTCGGAGGTCTTGATGGCACGACCACGTGGACCGATCACGGCCGACACCACGGCATCGGGATCGTCGCCGTAGACGTCGTCCTGCCCCTCGGCCGGGAAGTGCGACAACAGCCATGAATGGGCGTGCACGACTCCGGCCACCCACGCGGTGGACGCACAGCCGCGGGCCAGGGTGGAGATCACGTCGAGGTGATCGCGTACACCGAGACCGAGGCCGCCGTTGCGGGTGCTCTGAATCACCTTGAACGATCCGGCTTGACGGAGCGCTTTGATGTTCTCCTCCGGCAACCGGCGGTCGGCGTTGGCCTGCTCGGCCCTCTCGCGTAGTTCGGGGACGAGCTCGATCGTCCGTTCCAGGACCGTGGTCGTCATCGAACCTCCTTCGCGTTCTCGGCGTGCTCGGACAGCAACGGAATCAGACAAGGAACGTGACACCGTCGGTGAACCCCATCAGCGCCCGACCGTAGACCTGGGCGCTGATGTCGGGGTTCAACACGGCGTGCCGGCTGGCGATCTCGGAGTCGCGCCACCACCGCTGCATCGGGCTCGACTCGGCGAAGCTCGACGCGCCGTGCGCGCTGCACAGCACCCGGATCGCCTCGCGAGCCGTCTCGGCGGCGTGCCCGGCGTCCATCCGCACCCTCGCCCGTTCCTGGTAGCTCATGGTTCGGTCGGCGGCTGCGGCGTCGTCGATGTCGGCCGCGGCTCGATAGGCGAACAAGTGGGCGGTGTCGACGAGTGTCGCCGCCTTGGCGATCGCCAACTGGAACGTCGGTGCGTCGCGCTGCACGTCGTACTCGGTGTAGGCGATCCCGCGCTCGTGGCCCTTGGCGACGACGTAGTCGAGCGCGGCCTGCGCCAGGCCGAGTTGCGGCCCGACGAGGATCAGCGCGGCGACCGGGATGAACGCCGATCGGTACAGCACCTCGTCCTTGAAGGGGGTGTCGTAGCTGTGGGTCAGCAATCCCGGCAACGAGATGAGGTGATGGTCGGGCACGAAGACATCACGCGCGTGCACGGTGTTGCTCGCCGTGCCGCGCATGCCAGTGGTGAACCAGGTGTCCTCGATCTCGAGCTCGGTGTACGGGATCAACGCCATCGCAGGCCCGACGAACTCGCCCGCTTCGTCGACCAGCGGCACCCCGAGGAACGCCCAGTCCGAGTGCATGCAACCGCTGTTCCAGCTCCACGATCCGTTCACGACGTATCCGTCGTCGACCCGCCTCGTGGTTGCGGTGGGATTGAACACGCCCGAAATCCGGGCGTCGGGATTCTCGCCCCAGATGTCGCGCTGGAGCCGCTCATTGCCGAGTGACGTGAAGAACGCGCAGACGTTCATCAGGGCCGTCACCCACGCCGTCGAGCCGCAGCCCATCGCCACCTCGCGACTCACTTCGAGCTTGGTACGGATGTCGGTCTCGAGCCCACCGAAGCGCTTCGGCACCATGATGCGGAACGCCCCGGCGTCGCGCAGCGCGGTGATGTTCTCCTCTACGACGCGACGATCGGCCTCGGTCCGCGCCGCGTTGGCCTCGAAGAGCGGACGCAGTTCACGGATGCGACCGAGAATCTCGTCGGTGATGACCGTTGGTTCGGTCGCGGTGACGCTCATAGCGGGCTCCTTCATCTACGAGGCTCAGGGTTGAGCGATGACCGGGTTCTCGATCGTGCCGATCGACTCGATCTCGATCCGCACCGTGGAGCCGGGCGACAAGCAGCGGGGTGGGTCCATGACGAAGCCGACGCCCGCCGGGGTACCCGTGGCGATGATCGTGCCGGGCAGCAACGTGAACGCGGTCGAGATGTGCTCGATCAGCTCCCAGCAGTTGTTGATCATCTGCGACGTCGACGCGTCCTGGCGGAGATCATCGTCGATCCACGTCCGGATTCGCAGGTTGTGCGGGTCGGGGATCTCGTCGGTGGTGACCAACCACGGTCCGATCGGGCCGTGGGTGTCCCAGCTCTTGCCCATCGTCATCGTGGGCGTCGCGCGCTGCCAGTCGCGCACCGAGACGTCGTTCACCACGAGGTACCCGGCGACGACATCGGCGGCGTCGGCAGCTTTCACGCCGCGGCAGCGCTGCCCGATCACCACTCCGAGCTCCCCCTCGTAGTCGACCCAGTCGGGCGCGACGGTCGGCACCTCGATCGGACCCGACGGGCCGGTGACGCACGTGATCTGCTTGTTGAACACGACCGGCATCGCCGGCTTCGGCATGCCCGACTCGGCCACGTGGGCGCTGTAGTTGAGCCCGATCGCGAGGAATGTCGGCGGCTGGGCGATGGGTGCCTCGAGCACCACGTCGGCGAGGGCGATCAGCGGCGCGTTGGCCGCCAGATCGGCGACCCTCGACATGCCGCCGATCGTGAGGAGCGCACCGAGGTCGTCGGGCAGGCTGGGGTCGGCGTGACCGACGTCGGCGACAT
>DASUEW010000719.1:0-8660 GCA_036274875.1 Ilumatobacteraceae bacterium | reverse complement strand
ACCCCATCGTCACCTCCGTTCTGTCTGCTTCGTTGGACGCCCCGCGGCGTTTGGAGCAGACAGAACGGGGGGTGCGGCGGGCGCGGTTGGAGGGAGGGGTGGCGCAGGACGTGGGAGCGCACGTCGCGCTCGGGCGCGGGGGGTTCGCGGACGACACCGCGCCGGCCGGGGCCCTGGTCGCGCTGCTCGACGGCAGCGGCGAGTGGGTGGTCGGCGAATCGCTGGCCGAGGCGCGCCGGCTGAGCGGAAAGGTCCAAGGGCGACGCACGACGGCGCCGTTGCGGTCGCCGATCGAGTTGCCGCCCGGCGCCTGGATGCGCACGTTGCAGACGAACTGGGTGGAGCCGGCGTACCTCGAACCGGACGCCGCGTGGTGCGAACCGGGTGGCGTTCCGGCCAGTTCGCTCGGCAACGGCGGGGCCTTCGGCGGCAAGGTGGCGACCGAAGTCGGCGTCGTCGCGCGACGCCTCGCCGACCGCCACGGTCGTGCGGTGCGGGTCCTGTTCACCCGCGAGGATGTCGTGCGGCGTGGCCCGAAGCGTCCGCCGATCGCGGCGGGGGTGCGCGCCGACGGCACGGGCGTCGTCCGGGTCGCGCGTACCCCGGGGATCGTCGAGGCGATCGGATCGGTCGCGCCCGGGTTGGCTGTGGAAGAGGTCGACGTGATCGGCCCGCCGACCACGAGCGCCGCTCGAGCGGCGGGCTGGGCGGAAGCTGCCGTGTTGCTCGCCTCGATCGCCGACACCGCGATCGACACCGGAATCGACACCGGAATCGATATGGCGATCGACACGGTGACCGCCCCGAACGGAGCCACCGCGTCGGCGTCGATCGATCCGGACGGGTCCGTCCGTGTTCGTGTCCGGTGCGGCGATCCGCTCGACCCGGTGGTGCTGCGCAGCTACTGCACCGGCGCCGCGCACATGGCGCTCGGCTGGGTGCGCAGCGAGGGCTTGGCGATCGGCGACGATGGGACGCCACTCGACCTCACGATCCGATCGTTCGGGGTGCTGCGCGCCGTCGACACCCCACCGATCCAGGTCGTGATCGAGCCCGACGACGGCGAGCCGGTGAACGGATCCGACGCCGTGTACGCCGCGGTCACCGCCGCCGCGTGGCGCCACGCCGGCTTCCCACCCGAATGGCCGACAGCGCGATGAATCGCGATCCGGTACCGTCAGCGCGATGAACAAGCCACTCGGCCCTTACAGCCCGTTCGTCCGCGCCGGCGACTTCATCATCGTCTCCGGTCAGGGCGGCATGAAGGACGGGGCGATCGTCGAGGGCGGTGTCTCGGCCCAGACGACGCAGACGATGGCGAACCTCGCCGACCGACTCGCCGAGGCCGGCGCGACGCTGAACGATGTCGTGAAGACGACGTGCTTCCTCACCGACATGGACACGTTCGCGACGTTCAACGCCGCGTACGCCGAAGCCCTCGGCAACCATCGCCCGGCCCGCTCCACGGTCGAGGTGTCCGCCTTACCGGGTGGGATGGCGGTCGAGGTCGAGGCGTGGGCGTACAAGCCCGCCTGATCCTGCCCGGCTAGCCTGGCCTCATGGCCGGTGCCATCGCGATCGTCGTCGTGCTGCTGCTCTTCCCCGTCATCGCCCTGATGGGGTTCTCGATCCTCGCCGCCGTGCTCGGCCAGCTGTTGTGGAAGGACGGTCAGGCGCGGCACGAAGGCAGCGAGCTCGTCGAGCTCAACGACTAGCCGGTCGAGCGATGCATCGTTTCGATGCCTCGGTCGAGGTGCTGACGCAGGCGATCGTGCAGTACGCGACCGATCGTGTGCGCCTCGATCCGCCCCCCCTCGACGGGCCCCGCACGCCCGCCGAGCTCCGTGCCCTGGCCGGGCCCACGATCACGGCGAACGGGCTCGGTGGCCTCGAGGCGTTGCGGATCTTCGGCGACGTGCTCGCGCCGGCGTGCATCTCGGTCGACCATCCCCGGTTCCTCTCGTTCGTGCCGGCGGCACCGACCCTGGCGTCGATCCTGTTCGACCTCGTGGTCGGGGCCTCGAGCATCTACGCCGGTTCATGGCTCGAGGGTGCAGGAGCGGTGTTCGCCGAGAACGAGGCCTTGCGCTGGATCGCCGACCTCGCCGGCCTGCCGGCCGAGGCGGGCGGCGTGTTCGTCAGCGGCGGCACGGCGGGGAATCTCAGTGCACTGGCCGCGGCGCGCTGGAAGTGGCGTCACGACGCGGGAGGCGCGCACGACCGCACGCGAGGCCTGCTGATCACGTCGACGGGTGCACACTCGTCGGTGGAGCAGGCCGCGCGGGTGATGGACGCCGACGTCGTCGGGGTGGGGGCCGACGAGCGCGGTCGCATGCACGGTGATGCGTTGCGGGCGGTGGTCGACGCGCTCGACGCCGAAGATCGCGCCCGGGTGTTCGCGATCGTCGCCACGTCGGGCACCACGAACGCCGGGGTCGTCGACGACCTTGCGGGAACCGGTGAAGTCTGCGCGGACGCGGGCGTCTGGATGCACGTCGATGGCGCGTACGGAGGAGCCGGGCTCGCCGCCCCGAGCGTGCGCGATCGCTATGCCGGCATCGAACACGCCGACAGCTTCATCGTCGACCCGCACAAGTGGCTGTTCGCACCGTTCGACTCCTGCGCCCTCATCTACCGTGACCCGTCTGTCGCCCGCGCGGCCCACACCCAGCACGCCGAGTACCTCGACGTCCTGCAGGACGACGCCGCGGTGCGTGACGTAACGGCGGATGACGTCACGACGGATGGTGTCACGCGGCATGAAGCGCCGGAGGACCGCGCCTGGAACCCGTCCGATCTCGCCCACCACCTGTCACGGCGGGCACGCGGACTACCGCTGTGGTTCAGCCTCGCGGTCCACGGCACCGACGCGTACACGCGAGCGATCGAGTCGACGCTGGACGTGACGCGCGCCGCGGCGTCGGAGGTCGCGGCGACGCCGCACACCGAACTGATCATGGAACCCGAGCTCTCCGTGGTGCTGTTCCGCCGGCGCGGGTGGACCCCCGATCAGTACCGAGCGTGGAGCGAACGGGAGCTGACCGAGGGACGTTCGTTCGTGACGTCGACATCGTGGGCGGGCGAGACGGTGCTGCGGATCTGCGTGGTGAACCCGCTGACAACCATCGACGACATCCGCATCGTCCTCGACTCGCTCGCCGGGTGACGGCGGACCATGACCGAGATGCCGACCATGCCGACCACGATCGGCCCCGGCGGCGCGGTCGGCGCCGTCGATCTCGTCGTACGTGACGCACGCTGCGTGGCGACGATGGACGGCGAGCGCCGCGAGTTGCAGGGTGGCTGGGTTGCCGTCACCGACGGGTTGGTGAGCGGAATCGGTACCACGGCCCCACCTCCGGCATCGACGACCATCGACGCCACCGACTGCCTCGTCACGCCGGGGTTGATCAACGCCCACCACCACCTGTTCCAGAACCTGACGCGCGCCTACCCGCCGATGACCGACAAGCCGCTGTTCGGCTGGTTGCAGTCGCTGTACCCGTTGTGGCGGGCGATCGACACGGAGGCGGTGCACGTGTCGGCATGGGTGGGCCTGGCCGAGCTGGCGTTGTCCGGCTGCACGACCTCGACCGACCACCTCTACCTCCACCCGCGCGGCGCCGGCGACCTGCTCACCGCCGAGATCGACGCCGCACGCGACCTCGGCGTGCGCTTCCACCCGACGCGGGGTTCGATGTCGCTGTCGGAGAAGGACGGCGGCCTGCCACCCGACGACGTCGTCGCGGATGACGACGAGATCCTCGCCGCCTGCGAGGAGGCGGTCGCCCGTCACCACGATCCGTCACATGGCGCGATGACCCGGATCGCGCTCGCCCCTTGCTCGCCCTTCACGGTGACCGAAGAGCTGATGGTGCACAGCGCCGAGCTCGCCGATCGGCTCGACGTGCGGCTCCACACACACTTCGCCGAGAACGCCGAGGACGACGAGTTCAGCCTGGCGACGTTCGGCTGCCGACCGATGGAGTACCTCGAACGGACCGGCTGGTGCACCGACCGCACGTGGGTCGCGCACTGCGTGATGCCCGATCCGGCCGAGATCGGGCGGCTGGGCGCCGCAGGGGTCGGCGCCGCGCACTGCCCGTCGAGCAACCTGATCCTCGCGTCCGGCATCGCACCCGTCGTCGATCTCCGCGCCGCCGGGGTCAAGGTCGGGCTCGGTGTCGACGGCTCGTCGTCAGCCGACTCCGCATCGCTGTGGCTCGAGGCGCGCCAGGCGATGCTCCTCGCCAAGCTGCGCAACGGTGCCGCAGCCGGGACGGCTCGGATGGCGCTCGAGCTGGCGACGCTCGGTGGGGCCGGGTGTCTTGGCCGCGAGGGAGAGCTGGGCGTCCTCGCGCCCGGCGCCGCCGGCGACATCGCGGTGTGGGATCTGACCGGGCCGAAGTTCGCCGGGGCCGTTGCGGATCCGATCGAGGCGTGGCTGCGCTGCGGTCCCGCGGCCGCGCGCGACACGATCGTGGGTGGCGTTCCCGTGGTGCGAGGCGGCGAGGTCGTCGCCGAGCGCCTCGACGAGATGCTCGCCGCCCACCGCGTCCACTCGGCGAGGATCCAACGACTCGACACGCGATGACGACGGCTGCGGTGCCTGCCGGCGCGGACGGAACCGACGTCGTGCCCGACCGTTTCCGGCTGGGGTGCAACTACTGGCCGCGCAACAAGGCGATGTCGTGGTGGTCGGACTTCGACGCCGGCGAGGTCGGCGACGAGTTCGACGTGATCGCCGCGCTCGGGATGGATTGCGTGCGGCTGTTCTTGCTGTGGGACGACTGGATGCCCTCGCCCGACGAGGTGTCGACTGGCTGCCTGCGTCACCTCGGCCGCGTGTGCGACGCCGCGACGGATCGCGGTCTCGAGCTCGACGTCACGTTCTTCACCGGCCACATGAGCGGCCCGAACTGGTCGCCGCGGTGGCTGCTCGCGCCGGACGGTCCCTCGCCGACCCCGCACCCGCGGCAGGTCGTCAGCGGCGGCCGGGTCGTCGACGGCTCCTACCGCAACCCGTTCCACGACCCCGTGGCGATCGCTGCGGAACGGCTGCTGCTCGCGACCGTCGTCGGCGAGTACCTCGAGCACCCGGCGATCTGGATGTGGAACCTCGGCAACGAGCCCGACCTGTTCGCGTGGCCGAGCACGGCGTCGGCCGGGCGGGCCTGGATGAGCGATATGTGTGCGTTCGTCCGCGACATCGACCCGCACCATCCCGTGACGTGCGGACTCCACGTCGACAGCCTTGTGTCGGACAACCACCTCCGTGTCGGCGACGTGTTCGCCGAGACCGACGTGGCGGTGATGCACGGATACCCGATGTACGCGAGCTGGGCGCGCCATCCGCTCGACCCCGACTTCGTGCCGTTCGTCTGCGCCCTCACGTCGGCGATGTGCTCCAAGCCGGTGCTCGCCGAGGAGTGGGGCGGGTGCACGGCGCCGGGCGGCGGACCGTCGCAGGTCTGGGAGTGGATCGACCACGCCGGAACGGCACGCACGCAGTTCATGGCCGGCGAGGACGCGCTCGCCGAGCACGTCGAGGCGGTGCTCCCCAAGCTCGTCGAGGTCGGCGTCACCGGAGCGCTGTTGTGGTGCTTCGCCGACTACGCCGAGCACCTCTGGGACCGGCCGCCGTTGGATCCGCTCGGTGCGATCCACGAGCGCCACTTTGGGCTCGTCCGCCCCGACGGCACGCTGAAACCGCACGCCGAGGTGGTGCGGCGGTTCGCGGCGACCGGGCCGGTCGTGCAGTGGCCCCGGCGGACCGTCGAGCTCGGCGCCAGCGGTGATCAGTACTACGCCGACCCACTCGTCCGTGCGCGCCGGCTCTATGCGGACTTCTTGGGGGAGGACTTCCCGGGGCCTGCGGTCGGGCATCGGTGACCACCGCGACCCCGAGTCGGCCGCGAGACTGTGCACCGATGTCCCCCCGTGCCGACCGCTGGATCGTGCTCGCCGTCGGCGCCCTCGCCGTGCTCGCGCCAGCGTGCACTGACGCGGGCGTCGACTCCGTCTCCGGGGCGGCGAACGGCACCACTCCGGCCGCCGAGGACGGCGGGCAGCAGCCGGCTTCACCGGAGACGATGGTGATGATCGGTGACTCGATCACGTTCATGTCGATGGAGTCGCTGCAGGCCGAGTTGTCCGACACCGGCCTGGAGGTGCTGGCGATCGATGCTCAAGTCGGCCGGCGGATCACGGTGGGGGACCGCGGCCGGCCGTATCCCGGCACCGACATCGTCGAGTTCATCGCCAACAGCGACCCACCCGATCTGTGGGTGATCGCCCTCGGCACCAACGACATCGGCCAGTACGCGAACGCCGGAGAGTTCGCCGCCCAGGTGCAGACCTTGCTCGACCTGCTGCCAGCGGCCGCGCCCCTGGTGTGGGTCGACACGTGGGCCGGCGATCGGCTCGACGAGACTCGCCTCGTCAACGACACCTTGCGCGCCGTCGTCGGCCAGCGCGACAACGCCGTCGTCGTCGACTGGTTCAGCCATGGCGACGACGAGGGTGTCGTCTCCGATGACGCGGTGCACCCGACGACGGACGGCATCGCCGTGTTCGGACAGGTCGTCGCCGACGGCGTCGACGCGCTCCTCTCGTCGCTCTAGGTGCGTCGCTCTAGATCGCGTCTGCTCCTTCCTCCTTTGTGCGGATGCGGACGAGGCGATCGACGTCGGTCACCCAGACCTTGCCGTCACCGATCTTGTCGGTCGCGGCTGCGCCGACGATGGTGTCCACGACGCGCTCGGCGTCGGCATCGTCGACGATGATGTCGATGCGGACCTTGGGGACGAAGTCGATCTGGTACTCCGAGCCCCGGTACGTCTCGGTGTGGCCGCCCTGCCGGCCGAAACCGCGCACCTCGGAGACGGTCATCCCGGCCACGCCGGCCGTCTTGAGGGCGCCCTTGACGTCGTCGAGTTTGAACGGCTTGACGATGGCGGTGACGAGCTTCATCGGTTGATCCTCCGTGTGCGTGGGCGTTCGAGTGGGGTGGGGTGGGGTACGGACACGGCGGCTAGTTCTGCGACACGAATTCGGGGTAGGCGAGCACACCCATCTCGGGGATGTCGAGACCGTTGATCTCGTCGGCCTCCTTGGAGCGGATCCCGCCCTTGCCCCGGGACTTCGAGACTGTGTCTTGGATCTTGAAGAAGGCGTAGGCGATGCCGAAGATGACCGTCCACAGCACGACGACGCCGAGCAGTTGAGCGCCGAACTGGCCGGCATCGCCCCAGAACAGGCCCTCGACACCCTCGCTGTCCGACACGTTCCATCCGGCGCCGTAGCTGCCGTTGGCGAACAGTCCGACGGCGAGCACACCGAACGTCCCGCAGACGCCGTGGACGGCGATGGCACCGACCGGGTCGTCGACCTTGAGCTTGCGCTCGATGAAGAACACAGCCTCGATGACGAGGACACCGGCGATGACGCCGATGACCGCTGCCATCGCCGGCGACACGAACGCGCACGGCGCGGTGATGGCGACCAGTCCTGCCAACATGCCGTTGGCCATCATGCCCGGGTCGGGCTTGCCGGTCCGCTTCGTGATCCACAGCATGGCGGTGATCGCACCGAACGCAGCGGCGATGGCCGTGTTGGCGGCGACGACGGCGAACTGAACGTCGGTCGCGGCGAGCGTTGATGCGGCGTTGAAGCCGAACCAGCCGAACAGGAGGATGAACGTGCCGAGCATCGCCATCGGGATGTGGTGGCCGGGCAGCCCGCGGGGCTTGCCGTCGGCGCCGAACTTGCCGATCCGGGGCCCGAGAACGATCGAACCGGCGAGGGCGGCGACCCCCCCGACCGTGTGCACCACACCCGATCCGGCGAAGTCGACGTACCCGGCGCCGAGGCTCATCGTGTCCCAGGTCTGCGACAGCCAGCCCCCGCCCCAGGTCCACGCCGCGAACAGCGGGTAGTAGATCGCGCCACAGAAGAGGCCCCAGATCACGAAGCTGCCCCACTTCCAGCGCTCAGCCATCGCGCCGGTCGGGATCGTGGCCGTGGTGTCCATGAAGGCGACCATGTAGAGGAACAGGGCGATGACGCCCGCGTCGATCCCGCCGCCCGACAAAGCCCACCCGCCCTTGAACAGGAAGATCCAACTGCCGTCGCCGATGAGCGGGCTACCGACCGCCGCACCGATCTCGCCGCCGAAGTAGCCGGAGACGTCCCACGCGCTGAGCGAGAACGGGAAGCCGACAAGGAAGAAGCCGATGAACCCGAGACCGAATACAGCGAAGTTCGTGCTGACGACGTGGGCCGCGTGTTTGGCCCGGCAGAAACCCGTCTCCACCAACGCGAACCCGGCCTGCATGAAGATCACGAGTACCGCGCCGATGATCACCCACAACAGGTTCAGGTTCCCGCCGAGCGTGACAACGGGATCGGCCTGCATCGGCGCGAGACCGATCGAGAAAGACTGCATCCGTACCTCCAGGTTGGGAGGGGCGTGGGAGGCGCCCGGGCGGCACGATAAGACGGACACATTTCACGTGGGTGCCTGCATTGTTTCGGCTCGGTTGCGTCGGCGTGCGGGGTTCGACCGGGTTGTAGCGTTCGCCGCGTGGTACGGGGGATCGTTCACGCGGCGTGCCCGCACGACTGCCCCGACACGTGCGCGATGCTCGTGACGGTCGACG
>DASUEW010000718.1:0-8499 GCA_036274875.1 Ilumatobacteraceae bacterium | reverse complement strand
GGTGACCTTCGACGACGACGCCGCCCCCTGGTACACCGTGTGCGTCACCAGCGGACCGGACCGTCTCGGGCTGCTGGCGTCGATTGCGTCAGCGTTGGACAAGGCCAAGGTCGACGTGCACGGCGCTCGCGTCGCCAGCGCGGTCGACTCCGGCGTCGTCGACTGCCGGTTCGAGCTCACCGATCGCTACGGACGCAAGCTCGACGCCGGCCGCAAGGCGGCGGTACGAAGGGCGCTCGGCGTCGCCGGCTGATCGTGTGAGAACGGCGTGAAGAGAGAAGTCGTTGCCGTTGCGATGTCGTGAAGGGCCCGCCGCAAGCCGCGACGAGCGAGTAGAAGGTTCACGTCATGAACGACGACGTTTCTCGTTCTCTTTCCTACGGGTTAGCGGGAACCGTGGCCGCGATCGCGGTCGGCGGGCTCCTGGTGCCCGTTCGAGACACGATCGGCAACACCAACGCCGCGCTCGTGCTCGTCGTCGTGATCGTGGCTGCCGGGGCACTCGGCGGACGGCTGGCCGGCGCGATGACCGCCGCCGCTGCCTGCTTGTCGTTCAACTTCTTCCAAACCCGGCCGCTGTACACCTTGAGGGTCCACTCCGACGACGACATCTGGACCATCGGGCTGCTGTTCGTCATCGGCCTCGCCGTCGGTGAGGTGGCGGTGTTCGCCCGCAAGAACCGGACCAAGTCGATCATCGATCGGGGCGGGCTGGCGCACCTCGAGGCGATCGCCGCGATGGTCGCGGAGGATCGGGCGCCGGACGACGTCTGGCCCGCCGTGCAGGCGGCGATCCGGGACGAGCTCAGGCTCGTGGACGCCACGTTCGAGCCGGACGACCAGCCGACCTCGCCCCTCGTGGTGCTCGAACGCAACGGTCACGTCGAGATCAGCGTGATGTACTGGACCCCCGAGGGCATGGAGCTCCCGCGCGACGGCGTCGTGCTCCCTGTGCGCTCCGGGACCCGTTCGTACGGGCGGATCGTGCTCACTCCTACCCATGGCAGGGGGACGACCCTCGACCAGCGCCGGGTCGCCGTCGCTCTGGCCGACCTGCTCGCCGTCACCCTCGACCGTCACCCGGCGAATCTCTGACCTCAGCGCGCTCGAAACAACACGCGATCAATGCTCTCGCCTGGGTGCATTCGCCCCCGCGATGCGCACAGTCGAGGGGGTCGTGTGCCGCATCTTCCGAATCCTCTTCCCCGCGCTCGTCGTGGCCCTCCTGCCGGTCGCGGCGCGGGCCGACGCCCTGGAACGGCCGACATCCGCCCCCCTCGGCGGCGCGCGTCAGGCCGAGGGCGTGCCCGGTGCTCTGAGCGGTGCCGAAGCGTTCGTGTCGTTGGTGCTCGACGGCGAGCTCGCCGACGTCGCCAGCGGCGTCGACTTGAGTGCCGCCGAGCTCGCCAACACCCTGCTCACCGACGCCAGCGTGTTCGTCACGGCCAACGACACCGACGGGTCCGCCGACGAGGCTCCCGGCCCGGGCGAGCTCACGACCGCGGCGGCGCCGCCGACCCATACCGACGCGTCCAGCATCTTCACGCTGCACTCGCGCCCGGACATGACGCTCACGATCCTGCTGGACTTCGACGGACACGTCACATCGAACACCCAATGGAACGATCACGGGGTCGACATCGTGTCGGCACCGTTCGATCGGGACGGCAACCCGGGATCGCTGTCGCCGGCCGAGATCGCCGAGATCGAAGCGGTGTGGCGGATCGTCGCCGAGGACTTCGCCCCGTTCGGCGTGGACGTCACAACGCAAGACCCTGGCACCGAGGCGCTCCGCTACGCGGGCGGCGGAGACGCCGAATACGGGACCCGGGTCGTGATCTCGCCGACCGACGACTGGTTCGGTCACGGCTACGGCGGTGTCGCGTACATCAAGTCGTTCAAGTCGAACAGCACCCCGGCGTTCGTCTTCTCCAACAACCTCGGCACGTTCAAGTCCGTCGGTGACGCCTCATCCCACGAGTCCGGTCACACGCTCGGCCTGCTCCACGACGGCGCTCCGCAGAAGACGTACTACTCGGGCCACGGCGTATGGGGACCGATCATGGGCGCCAGCTATCCGCGTCCGCTCGCCCAGTGGTCGAGCGGCGAGTACGCAGGTGCGACCAACGGCCAGGACGACCTTGCCGTCGTGGCCAAGTTCCTCGGTTACCGCACGGACGATCACGGCGACACGTCGTCGACGGCGACGCTGCTGGCGGGGTCCGGCGAGACATCGGGTTTCGTCGGCGCCGACGATGCGGTCGACGTGTTCGCGGTCGACGTCTCCGCCGGTGTCATCGACGTTCAACTGACTCCGTCGTCCGTGGTGTCGTCGAACCTGTTCGCCTCGATCACGATCCGCGACTCCAACGGGACGGTCATCGCCGCGCACACCCCGGACTACGTGACATCGAAGTCCGAACCCTCGACCCGCCCGATCGACTGGGTGGCCCACGCGAGCTCAGTCGTGCCCGACGGCCGCTACACCGTCGAGGTCCGGCCGGCCGGGCTCGGCACACCGTCGACCGGGTTCAGCACCTATGGGTCACACGGCTCGTACCGTCTCACCGTCGTCGCCGGCGCCGGCTATCCCCCGCTGTCGCCGCGCCTCCCGGGCCAGGTGAGGCTCACTCCGATCCAGCCGGTTCGCCTCGCCGATACTCGCTCCGGACAAGGCGGGAGTGGCCGGGTCGCCGCCGACGGCGTGCTGCGCGTGCAGGTCGCCGGGACGGTCGGCATACCGGGGGACGTGACCGCGGCGGCGCTCAACGTGACCGCCGTCGGGCCCGACACTGGCGGGTTCCTGACGGTCTACCCGTGCGCGGAGACGCCGCCCACCACGTCGACCGTGAACTTCGCCCCGGGCCGGGACATCGCCAACTCGACGATCGCGACCCTCGCCATCGACGGGTACGTGTGCGTGTACTCGTCCGTCGCCACGAACGTGATCGTCGACCTCACCGCGTGGTTCTCGCCTGACGCCGCGGCTGGTATGTCTGCGACCGCGGCGCGTCGCGTCGGCGACACGCGCTCCGGCCTCGGAGGATCTGGCCGTCTCGCGGCGGGCGGTGTGCTCACGGTCGCCACCGGTGACGCGGGAGCGTCGGCGGTGGCGCTGAACGTCACCGCGGTCGGCGCTGACGAGGCCGGGTTCCTCACGGTGTATCCGTGTGGCACGGTGCCGCCGGTCGCCTCGACCGTGAACTTCGCGGCCGGAGAGGCCCGCCCGAACAACACGATCGTCGCGGCCGCACCCGACGGGCTGGTGTGCGTGTTCTCGTCGGCGGCCGTCGACGTGATCGTCGACGTGACTGCCGCGTTCTCGGCTTCCGGCACGCTCGAGTACCTGCCGGCCGCACCGCAGCGCCTCGTCGACACCCGGGCCACCGGTGTGGTCTCGGCGGGTGGCACGATCGCGTTCGGTGTCCCGTCGCCCGGGGCGACCGCCGGTGCGGTCAGTGTCAACGTGACCGCGACCGGACACGACACCGACGGTTTCTCGACCGCGTTCGGTTGTGCAACACAGGTGCCGGACGCGTCGACGTTGAACCAACGCCTCGGCGAAGCCGACGCCAATGGCGCGATCGTCCCGACCGGTGTCACGTCGACGGGGTGTGTGTTCACGTCGTCGGCGACGAACCTGATCGTCGACCTCAACGGCTGGTGGGTTCCAGCCGGCTGAGCCCGTCCAACCCCACTGTTTGTGTCACCGAAACCGGCGATCCTCGCCGGTTTCGGTGACACAAACCTCGGGCTAGTCCTCGCGCCGGGCCTTGCCGTTCAGGAAGTCGATCGAGCGCGTCACGGTGGCGGCGACGAAACGCTCGAGTCGCGGTTCGGCCATGAACCGCGCCACCGCGTCGAGCGGTGCCGGCGACCCGGATCGTACGGCTTCCTCGGTCGCCGCCACGCTGGTCTTCACCGCGTGGGCGTGAACGATGAACGCGGTCATGCCGTCGAGCAGCGACTCTCGCTGGAGCGCCTCGCCGTACGTTCTCAGATCGTCCGAGCGTGGCTCGATGTCGACCCGCCGGCCGACGCCGGTGTGCCACTCGTGGCGGCCGGTCCAGTTGGCCTGAAACACGCACCACAGCGCGAGCCGAACCGAGTCCGGCCCCGGCATGTGGGAGCTGTGCCACCGCGCCGCGTTCGCGTACGTGATGCCGTGGGTGATGTCGAGCCAACCGAAGTCGTCGTGGAAGTCGAACTCGCCGGACGGCTCGTAGCGCAGCATCCGCTCGCTGACGGCGGCGACGACGACGTCGAGCACGCGATCGATCCCGGCGCCGGCCCGCAACGCTGCGACGGCCGCGTGCAACGGCTCGACCCGACCTTCGCCGAGCAGCGCGGCGAGCAGCCTGCCGTCGTCGTCCCAACTCGCGGCGGGTTCGACCTCCGCCAGTTCCGCCAGGTCGAGGGCGCGGACCGCCTTCACGAACGGCCGCATGTACGGGAGCTTGTCCTCGCGGGTGCCGTACACGATCGTCGGCACGAGATACGGCAGCACCGTGCCCGCCCGCTCCCACCCGATCATGTCGAGGAGCTGGAACGCCTTCTGCGAGTAGATCGCGCCGTGGCCGTACGAGAGGTGGTGGTCGCTGACGACCCCGGTGAACCAGGGGCGGATCAGCTCGGCTTCCCATCCCGCCTCGATCGCGCCGAGCAGCACCGATTGGGCAGGTTCGATCTGCTCCGCCTCGACGTAGCCGCGGAACTCGGCTGCCGGGTCGTCACCGAGGTCGTCGACCCTCGGCCGAGGCAGGGGGTTCACCGGTCGGCCGCGCTCCTCCTCGGCGATCCCTGCGATGCCCTGCACGATCGGGAGGGCACGCTGATCGCCGTCGTACAGGTGCAGCATCGACAAGCAGTCGGTCGCCGAAGCGATCGCGTGTCCCCATCCGAAGTCGGCGCGCGGCGCGCCGTACGCCACCGCCTCCCAGATCAGCTCACCGGGATTGGCGCTGTTCTGGAGCAGCCGTACGACGTCTCGCGACACCTGGCCGATGTAATCGTTCGTGATCCCGCGCCGCAGGCTGTCGAGCAGTTGCGGCCGCAGCACGGCGGGGTCGGGCCGACTGAGCGTGACGCTGATCGCACCGTCGTCGCCGACGGTCGCCTCGTGGGTGCGCACGTTCTCCTCGCCGAGCACGCACTCGCCGTCCGAGACTCGGAACTTCCAGTTGTGCCAGGCGCACGTCAACACGTCGCCGTCGAGGTCGCCCTGGGTGAGGCCATAGCCCTCGTGTGGGCACGCGTGATCGATGGCGAAAACGCCGTCGCTGGTTCGTACGAGGCAGAGACGGTGGCCGTCGACGCGAACCATCTTCATGGCGCCGACGGCGAGCTCGTCCAGATGTCCGACAAGGTTTCCAGCTTGGGTCGTCACGGGGAACACGGTAAGACTTCAACAATGGTTGAGGTCAAGCGCTTCTCGATCGGTGAGGTCGCGGCTCGGTCCGGTGTCGCGACGTCGGCACTGCGCTTCTACGAGGAGCACGGGCTGATCACGTCCGACCGGGCCGACTCCAACCATCGCCGCTACCACGCCGACGTGCTGCGCCGGGTGAGCTTCATCCGCGTCGCCCAGAGGGTCGGGCTCACGCTCGCCGAGATCAAGTCGGCACTCGACACCCTGCCGGAGCGGCGCACGCCGAATCGCCACGACTGGGCCGATCTGGCGACCGCGTGGGGCCCTCGCCTCGACGAGCAGATCGCCACGCTGCAGCGCCTGCGCGAGAACCTCGACGGCTGCATCGGGTGCGGGTGCCTGTCGCTCGAGACCTGCGCGATCTGGAATCCCGGCGACATCGCCGCCGGGCTCGGCAGCGGCCCCCGCTACGTCCTGAGCGACGAACGCCCGGTCACACCGCCGCCTCCCCTGCGCCCATCTCGTGAAGTTTCGGCGCCGTGACGGCGCCGAAACTTCATGAGATCGCTCAGTCGAGGGCGAGCTGGACGAGCGACTGACCGGTTCCGTCGACGAGCCAGGCCAGCCCCGGCCGGGACGGGATGGGAGTGCGGCGCGGGAGGACAGCACCGACGAGATCGCCGTCGAGCTCGGCGCCGGCGGTCATCACGAGCCCGAGCCGGCTGCGACGGCAGACCGCCGTCCAATGGCCATAGGTGACGCGCAACGCGTCGGCTCGACCGGCTGCGAACACCGTCGTCGCGCCCGCCGACCGGCTCAGGTAGCCGGCGAGCCGGCCATCGGGATCGTCGAGCCGTTCGCAGTCGTCGACCGCGATGAGCACGCCCGGATCGGATTCGTCCAGATCGGCCAGCTCGTCGGCACCGGCGATCGCCCCGTAGCGCGCGACGAGCGGTGAGCTGCGCGCCGGACTGATCGTCCTGACCGTCGAGCCGGGATGCTGCTCGCGCCACGCCTCGATCAACCTGATCAGCGCCGAGCTCCGACCCGACCGCGCCGGTCCGACGACCAGCACGTGCTCGCCGATCGGCACATTCAGCACGGCCGTCGAGAGTGTCGAGAAGTCGCGGCCGACCGCCAGCCGGGTGATGGACCCGCCAGCGGCCGGCACTCGGAGCACGTGCGCCGGCACGAGTCGCGGCAGCACGTCGACTGCGTCAGGTCCATCCTCGCCCGGCAACGGGTCGGGCTCGAGCAGCGCGACCTGAGCTTCGAGCCCGGAGGCAGCGACGACGAGCCGGCCGGGGATCGCGGGTGGCACACGATTGGATGCAACACCGAGCGTCGGCGCCTCCGACGGGTCGTCGAGGTGGAACACCCAGCGTTGGGCGAACCGTGCCAGCGAGCTGCCACCGCCGCGCGCAGGGTCGACGACGGCGACGGTCGCGATGCCCACGGCGGGGCCGTCGGCGAGCACCCGGTCGAGCTCGGCCAGCGACGTTCCCCGATCGACGTGATCGAGCGACTGGCGCAACGCGGTCAGGCCGTCGATCGCCAGGATGACGTCGGGTCCGCGGTCGGCACTCGAATCCGAACAACGGCGCTCGAGGTCGGTGGCGAGCCGACGCAGGAGCCGGTCGACGCGCTCGCTCTCGTGCAGACGGATGACGTCGGTCGCGTGTGCACCAGCGAGCCCATCGAGCGATGCGTTCCCGCCCGCGTCGACGACGTACACGTGCAGCCGGTTCGGTGGTTCGATGCTCACCGCGGCGGACACGACAGTACGCAGCGCCGTCGTCGTGCCCGACCCGAGCGCACCGAACAGGGCCAGGTTCCCGCGTGACCGGTCCCAACGCAAGGGCGCGCGACGTTGGAACGCCGGTTCGTCGACGACACCAACCGCGCCTGCCTCGTCGACATCGAACAGCTCGACCGGCAGGGGCGGGAGCCACGGCCGATGTGGAGGACGGATGTCCGAGATGGCCATGGCACGACGGATCTCGCCGACGAGCTGCTCGAGCTCGGTCCGCCCTTGTTCGCCGGCGTGCGGCGCAGCGGTGCAACGGGCCACCTGGAACTCGACCATGTCGCCAGGGCCGAGTCGCATCACGGCCCGACCTGGCACGCCGCGCGGCAGGGTCGCGGGAGCCGGATCGCCGACCACGTCGACGGCATCGGCGCGGTCATGCAGGCGCAGCGCCAGTCGAAGGTTCGTGTTGGCCCGGATGTGATCGTCGATCACGCCCGACGGCCGTTGTGTGGCGAGCACGAGGTGGACTCCGAGGCTTCGACCGCGCTGGGCGATCCCGACCAGGGCCGGGATGAAGTCGGGAAGGTCGACGGCGAGGGCCGCGAACTCGTCGATGACGACGACGAGTCGCGGCAACGGGGGCGGCGCACCGACCATGGCCCGATAGCTGGTGAGGTCGGTGGAGCCGGACTGTCGCAGCAACCGCTCGCGTCGATGCACCTCGGCCTCGAGGCTGACCAGCGCTCTGGCGGCGAGCCCTTCGTCGAGGTCGGTGACGAGCCCGACGGTGTGCGGCAGCTGGGCGCAGGCGTCGAACGTGGCGCCGCCCTTGTAGTCGACCAGCACGAACGTGACGTGATCCGGACCGACGCGCGCCGCCATCGCGACCACGAGCGTGCGGAGCACCTCGCTCTTGCCCGAGCCCGTGGTTCCCGCGATCAGCGCGTGCGGACCGTCGCGGGCCAGGTCGATCTCGACGACGCCGTCGAGCGTGACACCGACCGGCGCCGCGGGTGCCGGGTCGTCTCCTCCCGATCGCCAGGACGCGGCGATCGCGGCGGCGGTACCGGGCACGCCCGCGAGGTCCTCGAGGCGCACGTCAGGCGGCAGTTCGGTCCCTGCACCAGCAGGATCCTCGGGATCGGACAAGCCGGCCAGACGCCGGGCGACCGACGTCGCGACGTCTGCCGCGAGCCCCGCCACATGCACCCGATCCGAACCGACCGAACCGTCCGCGTGATCGTTCCAGCGGGCGCGGGCGCGGGTGCCGATCTCGAGCACCGAGCGGCAGAACGCCGGCACCGGATCGCCACGTTCGACGGTCACGATCGTCGTGACCGGTCGCTCGGCGGCGAGGAAGCGACGCAGCGCGCCCGTGCGG
>DASUEW010000717.1:0-3468 GCA_036274875.1 Ilumatobacteraceae bacterium | reverse complement strand
GACGTCTCGCATACATCGCCGTGCGGATCGTGTTCCAGATCAGCAACACGGCCGCGAACATCAGAGCGATCGCAAGTCCGGTCGTGTACAGCCCGGCGAAGCCCTTCAACTTGGCGATCAGGTCGATCTGATCCTCGGCGAGCTCGACGGAGTACACGTTCGGCAGATCGCGGTACGTGGCCTTCAAGGCACGAAGGGTGTCGACCTCGGTGCCCTCGTTGGGCACGACCTTGAACTGGGTCGGGATGTTCGTCTCGTTGAGCAGCTCTCGCGAGGTCGGATCGCCGGCGAGCACCCGGTCGGCGTCGGCAAGTGAGCACTCGACGTCGCAGTACGTGTACGACTGGATGATGACGCCCTGTTGCTGGTCTAGCGCGGCGGAGATGACGGCGCGCTGATCGTCGCTCGCCTGGGCGCGCACGTTCACGATCATCTCGATCCCGCCCTCCCACTTGACGAGCAGGTTGTCGAAGCCGTGCTGGATCAGCAGCGTGAGGCCGAAGATCAGCAACGAGACGGCCGACGTGATGATCGCCGCCACGGTCAACGTCACGTTGCGTTTGAAGCTCGCCCAGGTCTCACGGAGCGTGTAGGTGAGGCGCGACAGCATCTATGGGTTCACCATCTCTTCGGGCATCATCACTCGTAGACGCCGCGGGCCTGGTCGCGAACGATGACGCCACGGTCGAGTTGGATCACGCGCTTGCGCATCGTGTTGACGATCCGCTGGTCGTGGGTGGCCATCACGACGGTCGTGCCGGTCTTGTTGATCCGGTCGAGCAGTCGCATGATGCCCTCGCCGGTGGCCGGGTCGAGGTTGCCCGTGGGCTCGTCGGCGAGCAGGATCAGTGGGCGGTTGGCGAACGCCCTGGCGATCGAGACACGCTGCTGCTCACCGCCCGACAGCTGGTGCGGGAATCGATCCTCCTTGCCGGCGAGGCCGACGAGGTCGAGTACGGCCGGCACCTGCTGGCGGATCACGTGCTTGGGTCGCCCGATCACCTCTTGCGCGAACGCGACGTTCTCGAACACGGTCTTGTTGGGCAGCAGCTTGTAGTCCTGGAAGACGTTGCCGATGTTGCGGCGCAGGTGCGGCACACGGCTGGGGGGCATGTCGATGATGTTGCGGCCGGCGACCCAAACGGCTCCACGCTCGGGCCGGTCCTCGCGGTTGAGCAGGCGCAGCAGCGTGCTCTTGCCCGAACCGGACGGCCCGACCAGGAAGACGAACTCACCCTTGGGGATGTCGAAGCTGGCGTCGCGCAGCGCGACGACCTCGGCGGAATAGGACTTGGTGACGTTCTCGAGACGGATCATGGGGGCTCCAGAGGGCTCCGAAAGGGTATCGCCACCACCCCGTCACACACCGGCACCCCCGTCCCGGCCACCTCAAACCCCTGTTTGTGTCACCGACATCGGCGAACTTCGCCGGTTGCGGTGACACAAACAGGGGTCAGGGGATCAGGCGTCGATGGACTCGGTGCGGCGCCAACGGAGGTAGCCGATCATGAACTCGTCGAGGTCGCCGTCGAGCACGGCGGTGATGTTCCCGGTCTCGACGTCGGTGCGCAGGTCCTTCACCATCTGGTACGGCTGCACGACGTAGCTGCGGATCTGGCTGCCCCACCCGACCTGTGCCTGCTTCCCGCCGATCGCGTCGCGCTCGGCCTGGTGCTCCTCTTCGACCTTGGCGGCGATCATCGCCTTGAGCCGCCCGAGCGCTTTCTCGCGGTTCTGGAGTTGGCTGCGCTCCTCCTGCGAGCTGGCCACGAGGCCGGTGGGCTCGTGGATCAGGCGCACCGCCGACGACGTCTTGTTGACGTGCTGGCCGCCGGCGCCCGAGGCACGGAACACCTCCATCCGGATGTCGGCGTCGTTGACCTCGACGTCGGGCGCATCCATCACCGGCCACACCTGGACTGCCGCGAAGCTGGTCTGACGCCGCCCCTGGTTGTCGAACGGGCTGATGCGCACCAACCGGTGCATGCCCCGCTCGCCCCTCATCAGCCCGTACGCGTAGCGGCCGGTCAGCGTGAACTCGGCGGACATGATTCCCGCCTCGGCGCCTTCCGATACACCGTTGAGCTCGAAGTGGAACTTCCGGCGCTCCGCCCAGCGCTCGTACATGCGCAGCAGGATCTCGCTCCAGTCCTGCGCATCGACGCCACCATCTTTGGCATTGATCTGCACGATGCACGCCGCCTCGTCGTGCTCGCCGATGAACAGGCTGCGCAGCTCGAGCAAGTCGAGCTGGTGCGAGACCGAGGCGATGACCTCGGCGATCTCGGACTCCTGCGACTCGTCGTCCTCGTCGCGGGCGAGCTCGTGGAGCAGTTCGACGTCGTCGAGCTCGGAGGCGAGCCCGTCGAACGTCTCGACGTCGTCCTTGACGGCCGCGTACTCGGCGTTGACCCGCTTGGCGTGCTCGGCGTCGTCCCACAGGTCCGGACGGGCGACCTCCGATTCGAGCTCGACCAGTCGATCGCGGCCGTCGGCGACCTTCAGGTACTCCTCGGCCTCGGTGAGCCGTCGACGGAGATCGCGAAGGTCGTCGGTGAAATCACGCATCGCGCCGTGTCCTGGCGCGGCTCACGCCGCAGCGCGTCCGCCTCACGCAGCGCCGTGGCATTGCTTGAACTTCTTGCCCGAGCCGCACGGGCACGGGGCATTGCGCGGCGTCTTGTCGAAGTCGTCCTTCACCACCGTCTTCGGCTTGGCTGCAGCCGGCTCGGCGGGCGCCGCGCCGGGTGGCAGATCGCCTTCGGCGACGGCGGCGGCGCGGGCCCGGTCGAACCCGGTCGAGTCCGACGTCTCGCTCGACGTCTGCTGCACGTTCTGGACCTGCGGCTCGGGCGCATCGTTCTGGACGACCTGCACGTGCATCACGTAGCGCACGAAGTCCTGGGCGATGCCCTTCATCATCGCACCGAACATCTCGAAGCCCTCGCGCTGCCACTCGGTGAGCGGGTCCTTCTGGCCCATCGCCCGCAGGTTGATGCCCTCCTGCAGGTAGTCCATCTCCTCGAGGTGCTCACGCCAGCGCTGGTCGATGATGCGCAACATGACCTGACGCTCGACCTCGCGCATGACGTCGGGGCCGAGCTCGACCTCGCGGCGCTCGTAGTGCGCCGTCGCGTCGGCCATCACCAGGTCGTACATCTCGTCGGTGTCGTCGGAGGCGCCGAGCTTGGCGGCGTCGAGCGCGGTTGGCCAGAAGCTGGCGAGCTCCTTGGCGAGCCCGTCGAGATCCCATTCGTCGTCGGCGACGGAAGCGCAGTGCGTCTCGATCAACGATTCGACCGCGTCGGCGAGATACTCCATCGCCGCTGCCCTGAGATCTTCACCGTCGAGAATCTGATCGCGGCGCCGGTAGATCACCTTGCGCTGCTCGTTCATGACCTCGTCGTACTTCAGCACGTTCTTGCGAATCTCGCCGTTGCGCTGCTCGACGGTGGTTTGGGCGCGCTC
>DASUEW010000716.1:0-4276 GCA_036274875.1 Ilumatobacteraceae bacterium | reverse complement strand
CTGCTATCTCGTGCTCCGCGGCCTGAAGACGCTCGGTGTGCGAATGGACCGGCACTGCGAGAACGCACGCGCGATCGTCGATCTGCTCGCCGGCCATCCCGCCGTCGAGCGGGTGCTCTACCCACAGTTGCCCGATCATCCGGGCCACGCCGCGGCGGCCAAGCAGATGCGCGACTACGGCGGGATGGTGAGCTTCACCCTGTCGGCCGGCGAAGCGGCAGCGAGGCAGGTCGCAGCGGCCACCCGCGTGTTCACGCTCGCCGAGTCGCTCGGTGCGGTCGAGAGCCTCATCGAGCACCCGGGGGCGATGACCCACGCGTCCGTGGCCGGCTCGCCGCTCGAAGTGCCGTCGAACCTCGTCCGGTTGTCGGTCGGCATCGAGCACTCGGCCGATCTCGTCGCCGACCTCGATCAGGCACTGGCCCCCCTGTGACGCACCGTCCGCTCGTCATCGCCGCCAACCGGCTCCCGGTGACGCGCACTGACGACGGATGGGAGGCCAGCCCGGGCGGGCTCGTGCGGGCGTTGTTCCCGATGCTGCGCGAGAGCGGCGGGACATGGATCGGATGGACGGGTGTACCCGACGACGATGCCCCGCCGTTCGAGATCGACGGCGTCCACCTGTATCCCGTGATGCTGTCGAGCGACGACGTCGAGGCCTACTACGAGGGCTTCTCGAACGACACGTTGTGGCCCCTGTACCACGACGCGATCCGTGAGTCCGGCTACCACGAGTGGCAGTGGGACGCCTATGTCGACGTGAACCAGCGATTCGCCGACACGTTGGCCCACGTGGCGCCGCCGGACGCGATCGTGTGGATCCACGACTACCACCTGCAACTGGTGCCCGAGATGCTCCGCAAGCGGCGCGACGACGTGCGGATTGGATTCTTCAACCACATCCCGTTCCCCCCGTACGAGCTGTTCGCCCGCGTCCCGTGGCGCGAGGAGATCGTGGACGGGTTGCTCGGCGCCCATCTGCTCGGGTTCCAACGCCGACTCGGCGCGCAGAACTTCATCGCCGCCGCCGAGCGCCTGCTCGGCGTCGAGATCGACGGTGCCGACGTGCGTGACGGCGACCGGGTCACCCGGGTCGGCACGTTCCCGATCTCGATCGACGTCGAGGAGTTCGAGACGCTGGCGGCCGGCCGGGCAACGCGTCGACGCGCCAGCGCGATCCGGGCCCGCCTGGGCGACCCGGAGGTGATCCTGCTCGGGGTCGACCGCCTCGACTACACCAAGGGCATCGGCAACCGCCTGCGCACGTTCGGAGCGCTGCTCGACACCGGCCGGCTCGATCCCGAACGACACGTCCTGGTGCAGGTGGCCACACCGACGCGCGAGGCGGTCGACCAGTACCGCGACGAGCGCTACGACATCGAGCGGACCGTCGGTGAGATCAACGGTCGGCACGCCCGGCTCGGGTATCCCGTCATCCACTACCTGTACCGCACGTTGCAGCTCGACGAGCTCGTCCCGCTGTACCGCGCCGCCGACGTGTTGCTCGTGACACCGTTCCGCGACGGCATGAACCTCGTCGCCAAGGAGTTCGTCGCGACCCGCCTCGACGACGACGGCGTGCTGGTGCTGTCGGAGTTCACCGGGGCGGCCGACGAGCTCAGCGACGCCGTGCTCGTCAACCCCCATGACGAGCGCCAGTTCGAGTCGGCCATCATGACCGCCGTCGACATGAACCGCCACGAACGTCGCCAGCGGATGGTGGCGATGCGGGCCGCAGTGCGATCGTCCGATGTGTCCGGGTGGGCGCGAGCCTTCCTGGAAGGGTTGAACGACGCCTCGTGAACCCGGAGTTGATCGAGCCGGCCGACCTCACGGCCGTGATGCCCCGCGACCGCGGCCGGCTGATGCTCGGCCTCGACGTCGACGGGGTCCTGGCCCCGATCGTCGCCCGTGCTGAACGATCGGAGCTGCTCCCCGGTGTGCTGCCGGTCCTGCGCGCGCTCGCGCACTACATCCCCATCGCGATCGTCTCGGGCCGATCGGTCGACGACCTCGAGCATCTGTACGCCTTCCCCGGCGACGTGGTCGTCGTCGGCAGCCACGGGCTCGAGACGCGTGGCGGGCCGTCGGTCGAGCTCGATGATCACGAGCGCGAGCGGCTCGCCACCTTGCGTCACCTCGCCCGCGAGGCGGAGGTGATCGCCGGGACCGGATCGTGGATCGAGCAGAAGCCGGCGAGCGTGGTCCTGCACGTGCGACAGGCGAACGAGCAGCGCGGACGCCTGGCCACCAAGTGGTTGGTCGACGCGGCACGCGAGATCGAGGGCGGCCACGTGAAGACCGGGCATGCGGTCGTCGAGTTGTTGGCACGCTCGACGAGCAAGGCCGACGCGGTCGAGCGACTCCGGCGTCACTACGGCCGGGCCGTCGTCGCCTTCGCCGGCGACGATCTCACCGACGAGGAGGTGTTCGCCGGCCTGCGTCCACACGACTTCGGCGTGCGCGTCGGCCCCGGCCAGACCGCGGCGCGGTATCGCCTCGACGGCCCGCCGCAAGTCCTCGAGTGGCTGTCGACGCTGCACGCCGGCTTCGCCGAGGCCACCGACGGCCGCGGCCGGTACTACGAGCTCTGACCATCCAACCAATCCGTTCTGTCTGCTTCATTGGGCCCGTGGCTGCATTTGGAGCAGACAGGTCGGGGATCTTGGATCAGAACAGGGTGGGCTGCCCGGGTCGGAAGACGCGTGCGACGCCTGGCCAGGGCACGTAGTGATCCATGAAGATCCACGTGCGGCGGTGGATCGCCGACGGGCCGTAGCCCTGCAGGGCGGCCTTGTGGTCGGGACACGGGTAGCCCTTGTTGGAGTCGAACGACCAGTTCGGGTAGTGATCGGACAGCTCGCGCATCTCGCGGTCGCGCACGACCTTGGCGAGGATGCTCGCCGCCGCCACGCTCAAGCAGTCACGGTCGGCCTTCACGCGCATCTCGACGCGGGCCACCGTCGGCGAGACGAAGTTCCAGAGCCCGTCGCTCACGGCCGCGTCGGGGACGACACCCAAGCCGGCGACGGCGCGGCGGGTCGCCACACGCTGCGCTTCCGCCATCCCGAGCTCGTCGCACTCCTCCTGGCTGGCGCTTCCGACGGCCCACGCGACGCACCAGCCGGCGATCCGATCGAAGAGCTTCTCGCGCTCTGCCTCGGTGAGCAGTTTCGAGTCGCGCACACCGTTGACCCGCGACTCCCTGGGCAGGATCGCCGCACCGACCATCAACGGTCCGGCCCACGCGCCACGGCCGACCTCGTCGATGCCGACGATGACGTCGTGGCCCTCGTCCCACAACGCCCGCTCGACCGTCCGAGTCGGTGGGCGCCCGCGGACCGTCATCGACGTCGACGCTACCGCAGCACCAGCAGCGGAGCGCCGTTCTCGACCTGCCCGACGCGCCACCACCGATCGACGGCTGAGCCATCACCGACGAGATCCGCGGCGACGTCGGGATCGACGGCGGCCAGCAACCCGCCCGACGTCTGCGGGTCGAAGCACAGTGCCTCCGGTCCGGCCGGCGCGGTCGAGTCGAGGTGCCCCGACAAGTAGTCACGGTTGCGGGGATCGCCCCCGGTGCGGGCGCCGTCGGCGGCGGCCGCGGCGGCGGCCGGGTAGGCGACGATGCCCGACGTGTCGACCACCACCCGGACCCCGCTGCGCTCGGCCACCTCCCACCCGTGACCGGCGAGCCCGTACCCCGTGACGTCGGTGACGGCGTGCACCGCGTCGCCGTACGACTGCAGGGTCTCCGAAGCGGTGCGGTTGAGCCGGCGCATGCCGGCGATCGCGATCGCCTTGTCGGCGGCGGTACCGGCGGCGAGCGCGAGGCCGGTGCCGATGGGCTTCGACAGCACGAGCACGTCGCCCGGGCGCGCTCCACTCTTGAGGAAGACGCGGTCGGGGTGGACCACCCCCTGCACGGCCAGCCCGAAGATCGGCTCCGGGTTGCGGATCGTGTGCCCGCCCGCCACCGAGCCACCGGCCTCGACCACCACCGCCGCGGCGGCCTCGAAGATCGCCGCGATCGCCTCGCGGGGGAAGTGCTCGGGGAAGGCGGCGACGTTGATCGCCATCACGACCCGACCGCCCATCGCGAACACGTCGCTGCAGGCGTTGGCGGCGGCGATCGCGCCGAAGTCGGCCGGGTGGTCGACGAGCGGCGGGAAGAAGTCGGTGGTCGACACGATCGCCACGTCGTCGCTCACCCGGTACACGGCCGCGTCGTCGAACGGAGCGAGCCCGATCAGCAGCGATGGGTCCGTCGACG
>DASUEW010000715.1:0-6180 GCA_036274875.1 Ilumatobacteraceae bacterium | reverse complement strand
CACGTCCTTATGTCGAAGAAGACCAAGAAGAAGAAGGCTCGCCTCCGGCGTTCCAAGGCGAACCACGGCAAACGACCCAACATGGGTTGAGGCTGCACCGACCTTGGTCATGCGACCACCGCCGAGCCGACGGGATGGGGTGGTCGACACGCTGCACGGTGTCGAGGTCGCCGATCCCTACCGGTGGTTGGAGGACGGCGCCTCCGCCGAGGTGCAGGAGTGGGTGGCCGCCCAGAACTTCCACACTCGACAAGCGCTCGATTCCCGAGCTGATCGCACCACCTGGCACGAACGTCTGATCTCGCTGATGGAGCTCCCGGTCGTGCTGTCGGCCGAGGTGCGCGGCGACGTGCTCGTGACGATGGAACGGCGCGCCGGCGAGCAGCAGGCGTCGCTCGTCGTGCGGTCGCTCGTCGCGGCCGAGGCGCCGCCGCTCGTGCTCGTCGACCCGGCGGCGAGCGCTGCCGACGCGGCGGTCGCGGTCGACTGGTTCTTCGTCTCCCCCGACGGCTCGCTCGTCGCCTACGGGCTCAGCGAGGGTGGCACCGAGAGCAGTGTGCTGCGTGTCGTCTGCACCGCAGATGCGTCGCACACCGGCGACGTGATCCCCAACACTCGAGCGTGCACTGTCGGGTGGGAGCCCGACGGGAGTGGCTTCGCGTACACGCGTTACCCGGAGGGCGACGAGTACCACCGCACGGTGCACACTCATCGACTCGGAGCCGACTGGCACGACGATCCCGTGCTGTGGGCGGAGCACCCCACTCCGGAGACGTGGCCGGACGTGAAGGTGTCGGCCGACGGCCGCTACGTGCTCGTGCAGTCGATGGTCGGGTGGAGTCGCTACGACCATCACCTGCTCGATCGCATCACCGGTGAGTGGACAGATCTGATCGTCGGTGTCGAGGCGATCAGCAGATTCGAGTTCGGCGACGACGGCTGTCTGTACGGCGTGACGACCCACGACGCGCCGCGGGGTCGGGTCGTGCGGATCGCGCTCGACGCCCTGCCGTCCGAGCCGAGCGGCTGGGAGACGATCGTCACCGAGCGATCCGCGGTCCTCGGTGGGCTGGCGGTCGCCGGTGAATCGCTGCTCGTCGTCACGAGCACGAATGGCGTCGACGCCATCGAGCGGCGTTCCCTCGAGGGCGAGCTGCTCGGCGAGTTCGACGAGCTCGGCATCGTGTCGGTCGGCGGACTGACCGCCGATCCAACGACCGGGACGGCGTTCGCGATCACGTCCGGGTTCGATTCGCCAGCGACGCTCTGGCGGCTCGGACATCAGATCGCTGAGCGATGGCAACCCCAGGTGCCCTCGGTCGTTGCGTTGCCCGCGATGACGGTCCGACAGGTCGAGTACCGGTCCGCCGACGGCACGCCGATCGGCCTGTTTCTCGTCCATCGCAGCGACATCGTCCCCGGACCGGATCGTCCCGCGATCCTCACCGGCTACGGCGGCTTCGCGATCGCCGAGACGCCGGTGTGGTCGCCCACCATCGCGGCCTGGTGTGCGACCGGCGGCACGTTCGCGATCGCCGGGCTGCGCGGTGGCTTCGAACACGGCGAGGAGTGGCATCTCGCCGGCCGACGCGGCAACAAGCAGAACGTGTTCGACGACTTCGCGTCGGCCGCCGACTGGTTGGTGTCGACCAAGACCGTCCTGCGCGACCGCTTGGCGATCGTCGGTGGTTCGAACGGCGGGCTCCTCGTCGGTGCGGCGCTGACCCAGCGTCCCGATCTCTGCCGAGCCGTCTGGTGCGCGGTGCCGCTGCTCGACATGATCCGGTTTCCTCAGTTCCTCATCGCCAAACTGTGGACCGATGAGTACGGCGACCCCGAGATCGCCGAGGAGTTCCGGTGGCTCCACGCCTACTCGCCCTATCACCACGTCACGGAGGGCACCTGCTACCCGGCCGTGCTGTTGACCAGCGCCGAGGGGGACACCCGCGTCGATCCCCTGCACGCCCGCAAGATGGCGGGGATGCTGCAGTGGGCGAGCAGCTGCCAGGAGCAGCGTCCGATCCTGTTCCACCAGGAGGGTCGGGCCGGCCACGGCGTGGGCAAGCCAGTCGGCAAACGGGCCGCCGAGCAGGCCGACGTCCTCGCGTTCTTGTCGTGGCAACTCGGCGTCACAACGTGACCGAGCCACCCGAGGCACGCGTCGAGTGGCTGACGATCGGGGGCGACGCGCAGCAGTGGCGTGCACTCGGCCTCACGGTGGGCGCCGACGGGCTCGTGCCGTTCCTGTTCACGTCGCTCCGAATCGTCGACGGCGAGCCAGGCGTCCGGGGCTGGGCGCTGAGCGGCATCGCCCCGGCCATCCGCGAGATCGACGGGTTGCCGACGACGGCCGTCGACGCGTCACCACCGGCGATCGCCCAGCACGCCAACGGCGCGGTCGAGCTCGACCACGTCGTCGTGCTCACCGGCTCGCTCGAACGCACCTGCGGGGCGATCGCGGATGCCACGGGCGCGCCGCTCAAGCGGGTGCGTGAGCTCGGCGACACCCGCCAGGGATTCCACCGGATCGGCCGCGGCGGAGTGATCGTCGAGGTCGTCGAACGCGGCGAGCTCGGTGACGATGCCGCTTCGTTCTGGGGCGTGGTCATCAACGTGTCCGATCTCGACGCAGCCGTCAGCCTGGCGGGGCCGGAGCTGATGGGGGAAGTGAGGGACGCCGTGCAGCCGGGACGTCGGATCGCGACGGTCCGCAGCGAGGCCGGCCTCGGCCTTCCCGTCGCGATGATGTCCTTGCCGGGTCGCCCGTAGACTGCACCCCCGGATGTCGAAAAGGCGTGTCGTGCTCGGCGCGTCGATCGTTGGGGTGGTCGGTGCAGCCGTTGCACTGACCGTTCTGGCGCTCGGAGCGCAGGTGGGATCAGGATCGGTCGCGAGCTCAGACGCCGATCCTTCGACCAGCGGTCTCGCGGTGACTGCGCCAGCCGGCACGACGCCGCCGGACACGGCGCCGCCGCACACCGCGCCGCCGCATACGGAACCGCCGGACACCGAGCCGGCGGACACCGAGCAACCAGACTCGGCGGTGCCCGACACCGCACTGGCGCCGTCGACCGAAACGTCCGCCACCGAGCCTCCCGTGCTCCCAGAGCCGTCGTTCGCGTTCGCCGACCCGTCGACGTGCCCGGTGGCCGGTCGGGCGGCCGTCGTCGATCGCGAGAACCAGCGGGCGTGGCTGTGCGGCGACGGTCTGGTCACCCACGAGATGCCGATCACGACGGCGTGGATCCAACCCGATCCGGGTGACTACGCGATCTACGCCAAGGACATGAACTCGTCGTCACGGTTCACCGGCAAGTACTCGACGATGACACACTTCGTCGCCTTCACGCACGGCAAGATCCGAGGTGCCCGGATCGCGTTCCACAGCATGCCGGTCTATTCCGATGGTTCGTACGTGCAACCCCTCGAGACACTGGGCGCACTCGAGCAGCGGGGCAGCTCGGCCGGCTGCATCCGCGTGTCGCCATCCGATGCCGAACTGATCTGGTCGTGGCTGGAGATCGACGATCTCGTCAGGGTGGTCAGCTGACGCCCCGTCCGATCACGGATCGACGTCGCGGTCACCACGTTCGAGATACGCCAGCCCCTCGGCGCAGGTCAGGTTGAGGGGACACCACCGGCACGTGATCCCGGCCCGCTTCACGGGGGTGCGTCGCTCGACGGTGAGCTCGATCAACGCGTTCACACCGTCGAGCGTCCGGCGCACCGCAGTCCGCAGCACGGCCGGGGTGACGTCCTCGATCACCGGCTGGCCGACGTCGAGGTAGAACGAGGCGAGCTTGCGCGGTGGCACGCCGGTGCGCAGCGTCTCGACGAGCGCGTAGAACCGGAGGTCCTCGCGGTGGCGGTGCGCCGGCCGACCGGTCTTGAGGTCGATGATGACCTTGCGGCTCTCGGTGCCGACCGTGCGCCCGAGCACGAGATCGACCTTGCCGGACAGCAGGATCGGACCGGCGAGTGGCCATTGCACGCGCGCTTCTGTCATCGGTGTCGCCCGCTTGTCGAGCGGAGGAAAGCACTCACTGAACTTCGTGACCCGCTCGACCGCCAGACCGCGCAGATCAGCCTCGTCGGCGGCGGCGAGGCCGGCGATCCAGTCGCCGAGTGTGGTGTCGTCGTCCGACAGGCGGGCCAGCGCGTCGTCGACGACGTCCGCCGGAACCACTTCTCCCCGCCAGTGCACCATCAGTTGGATCGCGCGGTGGGCGACCTGCCCACTCGCCAGTGCGGGCGACCATTCGAACGGATCGGGATGAAGGTGCTGGACCTCGCACCCGAGCACGCTGGTGAGGGCATGCTTGCTGACGAAGAGCTCGTCCTCGCCGAGGCGGGCGGCGAACCCATCGAACGCCGTCTCGATGTCGTGTTCGAGCTCGGCGACCAACTCGGCGTCGAACACGATCGGGTCCGCAGAGCGGCGCAGCGCTTCGAGCGTGCGCCGTTGCAGCGGTGTCAGGGCGTCGAGCGGCCCGGTGTCGGTCACTGACGGCGACTGTACCGATGGCGTGTTCGCGAACTCGCGAGGGGCGATCGGGTCGGCAGCGCCACGCCGTCGCTGCGACGGCTGCGACACCCCTTGGTCACGATGGTGTCATGCACCCGGCCACGACCGTCGACTTCGCAGCTGCGGCGCGTGCGCTCACCCGTGAGGCGCGCCGCCTCCAGCTCGTCGGGCCCGGCTTCCGTTGCCCGCCGCGGCTCGTCGGCGTCGATCGCTCGATCCGCCGGCGTGCCGGGGGGCCCGTCGTGTCCGTGCGGTTGCGGGGACGACCGTGGGTGGCCGTCGTCGCCGACATGATCGAGGGCGTGATCGTGGCGAATGACCTCGTTCCCCCCCACGCGGATCGAGTGCGCGCCGCGCTCTGGTCGGCGGTCGGCGTCGTGCCGGCGGCCGATGTCGAGCGTCCCGCCGACCGAGTCGCGTGACGGTCTCTCGTCGTTCCCCCATGAGGGTTGCAAGCAGAGCATCGTTAGGTGTACCTTACGAAGCTCATGGCCCTGATGTGCCTCTGCTACGGCGTCTCCGAGCGCAAGGTCGCGAAGGCGATCGAGCGCGGCGCCACGTCCGTCGAGGACATCGGCGACGAGTTGATGGCCGGCCGGTGCTGCGGCGGGTGCACGGAGACGATCACCGAGATGCTCGTCGTTCGGCGCAGGTCCCGGATGGCCGTGGCGTAGAGTCGACGGGGTGCAAGGCAACCCCGAGATCATCGAGCTCTTGAACGAGGTCCTGACGGCCGAGTTGACCGCCGTCAACCAGTACTTCCTCCACGCCAAGATGATGGAGAACTGGGGCTACGGCCGGCTCGCGAGTCACACCAGGCACGAGTCGATCGACGAGATGAAGCACGCCGAACAGATCACCGATCGAGTCCTGTACTTCGAAGGCATCCCCAACTTCCAGCGGTACAACCCGCTCCGCATCGGTGAGACGGTGCCCGAGCAGTTCGAATCAGATCTCCGGCTCGAGTACGACGCGGTCGAACGGCTCAACCGGGGGATCGCCAAGGCCGTCGAGGTCGGGGACAATGGCACTCGCGAACTGCTCGAGGGCATCCTCGTGTCAGAGGAAGAGCACGTCGACTGGCTCGAGACCCAGCTCGAGACGATCCGCCAGATCGGCGCCGAGAACTACTTAGCCCAGCAGCTCCACGACTGACCGTCGGCCTCGCAACGCCGCCGGCGGTTCGACGCCCGGGTGGCGGAACTGGCAGACGCGGGGGGCTTAAACCCCCTTGTACGAACGTACGTACGAGTTCGAATCTCGTCCCGGGCACAGAGAAGAACCAGGTCAGGATGGCAATCGTGCGATCTCGCGCGGTCGTGAGCTTCCCGCGAGTGCACGATTCCTGCACAGACTTATCCGCACTAGCGGAAAACGGACGCATTTGGCGGTTGTGGCGGGAGGGCAGGTGATGATCGCGAAGTGGTCGCCTCGCTCGCCGATGGCGCTCGAACGGCCGGTCGGCGTTGACCTTGATGACGCGCCAGTGGCCGCCGTCGACCGCGGTCAGATGCTGTCGGAGTATGGGGGCGCGGGTTCGTATTGGATGTAGTGCTGTGTGCCTCGGGCGTGGTCGGGGGTGTAGATCTGTCCGATGAGCCAGAGGGCCATGTCGATGCCGGCTGAGACACCTTGGCTGGTCACAACGTTTCCGT
>DASUEW010000714.1:0-9535 GCA_036274875.1 Ilumatobacteraceae bacterium | reverse complement strand
GACGAGAACCACGCCCTCCGAGGTCGTGGTGACCGGGCTGGTCGTTTCGGGTGTCGTCGTCGTGACATCGGTGGTGGTGGTTGTGCCGTCTACGGAACTGGCATCATCGTCACCACCGCAGGAGATCATCAGCGCGACGGTTGCGATGACGCCGAGCGGGGTTCGAATGGTGAGCATCGTTCCTCCTTGCGGCAGGTTGTGAACCCATTGACGCGCCTTCGCGTGGCGACGGCTAGAGCACGTCGGCCACTGCCGCTCATTGTGTTTCCTCCGTGAACCGCCAAGCGCAGAACGACGTAGTGGTTGACGCGCCCGCCAGAAGCAACCCACGAGACGCGCCGAACTGACGTCAAGCACGCCGATTCGGTGTTCGGCGTGGTCGCGCGACCCGTTGAGCGCCTCGCTCCTCGGTTCCGAAGCGACGATCACGAGTCTCGTCTCAGGTGACGCTGAGGTGCTCACCGAAGAAGGCGATGATGCGGCGGCGGGCGTCAGTCGCGGAGGGCTCGTGATAGGCGCTTCCGGACACACGCGTGATCGCCGTCATGAACGAGGGCAGATCGGCCGGGTCGTGGTCGTTGATGAACGAGTGGCCGGCATCGGGGTACTCCTTGACATCGTGGGGCACTCCGGCGGCGCTGAGCACGCGCTCAAGCTTCGCCGCCGTTCCCCGAAGTGTGCGGTCCTTCGCGCCGTAGCTGCCCACGATGGGGCAGGCGCCGGCCAGGAACGTCTCATAGTTCTTCGGGAGGGCGCCATAGTTGGCGCTCGCCGCCGAGAAGCCGCGCCCCGGCGCGAGCGCCAAGGCGAAGCCCCCACCAAGGCAAAAGCCGATGACGCCGATCCTGCCCGTGCAGTCGGGTCGTGCCGCGAGCCAGGAACGCACCGATTCAACGTCGCCGAAGGTGCGGCCCTCGCCCGCCGCGATGTCACGGAACATGGTGCGCAAACACAAGAGCTTGCTGCCTCGGAAGTACAAGTCGGGCGCCACCGCCAGGTAGCCGTTGGATGCCAGCCAGTCGGCCTGATTGCGCACGTCGTGACTCATGCCCAGCGCGTCGAAGATCACCACCACCCCCGGCCAAGGTCCCTCCCCCGACGGGGCAGCGAAGTACGCGGGCATCTCCTCATCGAGAGGAATGGTGACGTCACCCATCAGACACATCCTTGCCCGCACCAACCAAACTGCTCAACGGATCTCCACGAGGCCTCGCCGCCGAACCCGCAGCGCAGGACCTGTCGGACACGCGGCGGGACGTGGACGCGCGAGGCCTTGGGCGGCTGCGGGAGCTGGCGCCGTCACCATCTGTTCCATGCGTGCGAGGCGGCCACCGGTCGGCTTTCGTGCTGTGTCATCGAGGACGCGAGCTTGGCTGGCGTCGAGGCCGGTCGGCTCGCGGACTGCGGCCTGATTCGAGCAGCTCGGTGTGCATCAGATCCGTCAGCCAGTCCTTGTGATGGTCGGCGGTCCAGCCCAGCTCGACGGTGAGCAGGTGGTAGAGGTCGGGACTGGCGAGAGCGCAGTACCGCTGTCCTGCCTCGACGATGGACAGGCCGGGCTTGAGATCGTCGGCGAGGAAGCGTCGGATTCGATCGGTCTGGTTCGCCAGCCGATCGTTCAGCAGGTGGCGGCCGAGGGCGGCGGCGAACGCCTCCTTGTCGGCGGCGCCGCGGATGATGGCGTGGATGGGTCGGGTGCGCGCCAGGACCTCGCAGCTGTACTCGATGATGCTGTCGAGTCGTTGCGACGCCGTGGGGAGTCCAGCGACGAGGTGCCACCGAGTCTCGTCATCGGTGGCGGAGTCGTGCGGACCGGTGCCGGCCGTGCAGCAGTGGGGCTTCGGACCCAGCGACGCCGACCGAATCTCCCAGCCCGTGCTCGACGTGCTGGGCGATCAGAGCGCCCCACGGTTCGTGGAAGGCAGCGCACTGGTGCGGTCGTGGTTTCCTCACGCCGAACACCTCGCCGTCCCCGCAGCAGGGCATCTCCTGATGGTGCAGAATCCGGCCGCGGTGGGCCACGGCCTGATGGACTACTTCGCGCGTCACCCAATCGGCAGCCCCGGACCGGTGACCGCTTAGCGCGCACACACCTCCGTCGACACCGTCTGCCCAGCGGGTTCCGAGTTCGTCAGCGCACGAGGTGGAGCGCGAGGGGATCGACCGATGCGTCCGCGGCCAACTCCATGAGCTCGACGCCGGCGCCGGCGATCAGACCGGCGACGGTGTCGGAGACGACGACCTGTGCCCGGCCGGCGATCTCGGCGATTGCGGCGGCGACCTCGACCCCGCGACCTTCCAGCAGCCCGCCGGCCGATGTCACCTCGGCGGTGTGCACCCCGACGCCGACATCCAGCCCACGAGCCGACGCGCGGGCAACGATGTCTTTGGCGCATCGGACCGCGCGCGCGGGCCCATCGACGCTCACCATCAGCGCATCGACACTGCCCCGCGCCGGGCTTCCGCCGTGCAATCCGACTGCTTCGGCGACCAGGCCCTCCAGAGATGACCGATCCACGCCGTCGATCGAGTGGACCGCGATCAGCGTGGTGAGAAAGCCGATCGTCGCCGCGTCATCGCTGAGCATGGCGACAAAGTCCGCGATGGGATCGAGGATCTGATCGGGGTCGATCGCCACGAAATGATCGACACCGGGCAGCTCGACGAACCGTGAGTCGGGGATCCGGGACGCGAGGTACCGGCCCTCTTCGACCCGGGCGTCGCGGTCGCCGGAACGGTGCAGCACCAAGGTCGGCGCCTGGACGGCGGGCAGCACGTTGCGCACGTCGAGAAGCGAGTTGACATCGATCAGCGCACGCGCCGCGCCGGGGCTCGCCGCAGCTCGACAGCGTTCACCCCACCAATGGGCCATCGCCTCATCCGCGCTCGGGCACATCAAGCGCATGTCGGCCTCCCAGCCCCACTCGCGCTCGAGCTGTTCGCCGTATCGGCGCCGTTCGTCGATCGTCGCCGCCCACGGGTAGTCCTCTGCGGCGATGCGCCGGGAGTATGTGCCGTACAAGATGAGCCCCGCCGTGCGTTCCGGATAGGTCGCCGCGAACAGGACCGCCATCGGGCCACCCTCGGAGTACCCGAACAGGATCGCCCGACGACTTCCTGCGGCGTCCATCACCGCTCGGACATCGCCCATACGGGTCTCGAGGTCCGGCGGCTGGTCCGTCGGGCGGTCCGAGAGCCCTGTGCCGCGCTTGTCGAAGCGGATCAGCCGTCCGAGGCCGCCGAGCCGTGTGAGGAAGTGGGCGTGGCGCGGCTCTGTCCAGTCCAGCTCGAGGTGCGAGACGAAGCCCGGTACGAGGACGATGTCGGGCGGCCCGATGCCGGTGATCTGGTAGGCGATGTTGATCCAACCGTTGCGGACATACCGTACGGGTGCCGTCGCACCGGTCGGCGTCGTCGCGATCGGGAGCTCGTCGTCGAGGGGCCGCTCAGTGACGTCAGCGACGAAGCGGTAGCCCCGCCCGTGCACCGTCCGGATCACCGCCTGCGTAGAACCGTCATCGCCGACGGCACGTCGTGCTGCTTTGATGCGGCTCGACAGCGCCGACTCGCTCACGAACCGATCTCCCCACACCTCGTCGAGCAGCTCCTGCTTCGACACCAGCCGGTCCCGATGACGCACGAGGAACGCCAACACCTCGAACACCTGCGGCTCCACCACCACGACCGAACCGTCACGGCGCAACTCAAACGCACCGGCATCCAGCACGCACCCCGAGAACGCGAAGATCACCACCAGATCGTGCCAAGCCGTCCGTCTCGACGCCAGCACGTTCAACTCGCCCCGGAGTGTGTCGCCATTCGCCGTGTCGCCCATGGCGACACTTAAGCCTGTGACGCATGTCGTGGTGGGTCGGCCGACGACGAGTCGTCGGACAGCCCGGGCTTGCCGGGTTTCGTTACGCTGGGGTGATGGTGCCCCGTGGAAGTCGCACGGCGAGGGCGGCCCGCAGACGCAAGCGCCGCATGGATCGCGTCGTGCACGACCTCAGCACAGAGCAGTGGACCGCACTCAAAGCGGCATGGGGTGGCTGCGCGTACTGCGGCGAGACCGACAAGCCGCTCCAGCGCGATTGCGTGCTGGCGCTCTCCCGTGGCGGGCGGTACACGGCCGACAACATCGTGCCCGCCTGTCGCTCCTGCAACACCAGCAAGTGCAACGACGAAGTCACCAGTTGGTTGCGGCGGAAGCGGCTCGACGAGCGGGCCTTCCTGCTGCGGCACCGTGCGATCACCACGGCGCTGGCGCTGCGGTTCCCAACCACCCGCCCGAGCGCCGACGCGTCGATCATGTGAACCGACAACCACGCCGAATTGCGCAGCGGCAGGCGTCATCGTTCAGTTCGGGACAACCACCACCTTGCCGAGCGCTCGGCCTTCACCGACGTGAGCGAGCGCGTCTGGTACCTGGTCCAGCCCGAAGGTGCGGTCGATGCAGATCCGGACGTCGCCTGCGATGCAGCTTGCCGCCACCGGTTCGAAATGTGGCGGGCCCATCTTGACGACGAGCACACCCAAGCTGCGTCCAGTGACCCGGCCCGCGAGCCACCCGATCGTCAGCACGCGCAGAAGCGCCCGTGCCGGCCCTCCGACACAGCGATAGTGGCCGCCGGGGGCGAGTGCCCTGCGATACGCGAACACCGAACGATGGGCGACGAGGTCGAGGATCACGTCGTACGGTTCGTCCCCACGGGTGAAGTCGTCGCTGCGGTAGTCGATCACCTCGTCCGCTCCGACCGAGCGCATGAACTCCAGCTTGGCGGCGTTGTCGACGCCGGTCACGTGCGCACCGCGGCGCTTCGCCAGCTGGATCGCGAACGAGCCCGAGCCTCCGCCCGCTCCGTTGATCAGAACCCGCCGTCCCGCAGCCGCCCGCGCTGTCCCCTGAAGCGCGATCGCGCCGGCTTGAGGGATCGTCGATGCCTCGACGAAGGTCAGCTCGCTCGGCTTCAGCGTGAGCGCCGACTCGGGCGCAATCGCGTACTCGGCGAAGCCGCCCATCAGTGACAGATTGTCGCCGTAGATCTCGTCACCACGACGGAAGCGAGTGACGCCGGCGCCCACCGTCTCGACCCAACCCGCGATGTCAGACCCGAGCGTCCGGTGCGCGGGTGAGCGCAGCCCACCGATGCGCGCGTACAAAGGCGAGCCGCGCAAGCACTCCCAGTCGCTGAGGTTGATCGACGTCGCCGCGACTTTGACGAGTACCTGCCCGGGACCGGCAGACGGCATCGGCACATCCTCGACCCGCAGAACCTCGGGCGTTCCGTAGTGGTCGTACACCACCGCCTTCACGTGTGTGCCTCGGCCCGGGCACCCGCCGTCACCACGAGCTGCAACGTATCCGGATGGACGTGACGCGGAACGACCAATCGTGTCGATCTCAACTCGCCACCCGATGCTCCGGCGGCCGCTGTTGAGGATCAGACGATTCGGCTGACAACCAAGACGATGAGCAACGCGGTCAAGAGCACGATGGCGACCGCCGCGAGGCCGTCTCGATTCGCTCCGTCTCGGGTATCACGTTGAGTCGCCTTGCTCATGTCGCTGGTCCCGTTCGTCGCGGTAGTCACACGGATTCTCGACCAAGACTCGAGGAGGTTTCAAGGGTCAGCGCAAACCTCCGTTTCCCGCATCGGAAGCCGCGCGGAGAGTAAGCCGGCTCGCGACTATCCGGGATCGCCGGATCGTCACCGCTCGCCGACGGGTCCGAGCGTGGGCTTGACGTCGATGATCGGCGTGCCGTCGATCGCCTCGAGATCACTGACGGTGAGCGTCGATCCGTCGATCGAAGTGACCGTGACGCGGTGAAGTCCGATGGGATTCGGGCGATCGGCCGACCTCGTGCTGAACACGCCCTGCTGCGGACGGGTCAGATCGTCGCGAGGGTGCACGACGAGCACATCACGCGCGGCACGATCGAGCCAGGTCAACAGCAAGATGGCGTCGCCGACGTAGACGTCCTTGAGCCCCTCGACGAACTCGGCGGCGAAGATCAGTTCCGCTTGCTGGGCGCCCTCATCGCCCTGCTTCGGTGCGTCGGCGAGGTTGACGAGCGGGGAACGAACCCATCCGATCGGACGTACCTGGTACTCGCCGCTGGACACGGCGACATCCTCGCATGCGGGTCGCGTGGCTGACGGCGCCGGGCGCCGTCGAACCATCATCAGGCGTGGAGCCTGCTCGGGGTGATCACGATGGCCTCCGAGAAGGCTTCGGCGAATCGCTCGGGTGTTCCGAAGATCGCTCCGATGCGCTCGACGTACTTGGCCACGTATTCCGGGACGCGGTCAGCGGGTGGATGATCTGTTGCTCGGACGGCCGTGCCCTCGACGCGGATGATGTCCCGTCCGATGTCGGTGACATCGAGTCCCAGTGCCACGTTCGGGTTGGTGTCGATGTTGCGCAGCTTGGGCTTCCCCGGCTGGCTGTACACGAGGATGCTGTCGTCGTCGCGCAGGAGGAACCACACCGGTACCGAGTCCGGTCTCCCTGCCGGGCTCACGGTCGTGAGCCATGCCATCAGATTGGTTTGCAGTCGCGAGTCGACGCGGGCGCGGCGATCGGTGGGAAGGTCAGCAGTCAGTCCCATGGGCGGTCCTCTCGATGTCAGGTACTCGACCGAACCTCGCTTGGCGGCGCCGTATTCCGACTCTTCGCAGCCGGTGCGAGGTCCCGCGGCGATCGCGCCCTCAGGAGGACGACGCCGATCCGTGATCTGATGTCGTTGCGACAGGACGGCGCGATCATGTCGCCATGAAACGGTGGGCCGACCTCGCTCAGGAGATGCCAGACGTAGCCGAAGCCGGCAGGCGGCTCCTCTACTACCACCGTGTGGGGCTCGGATACCTGGCCACAATCCGCAAGGACGGGGGACCGCGGCTGCACCCAGTCTGCCCAGTCATCGATGGCGACGGGCTGTACGTGTTCATCGGGAACCATTCGCCCAAGTTCCACGATCTCCTGCGGGATGGTCGCTTTGCGCTGCACTCCTTTCCCATCCCCGAGAGAGACGATGAGTTCTACGTTGCGGGCACCACCCGAGTGGTGCATGACGACCAGGAGCGGTCGCACGTCTACGACACCTACACCGCGCCGGGCACCTTCACGACCGACGACACGCTCTTCGAACTGCTGCCCGAGCGGGTGCTGCATTCGGCCTACGCCGAGCGAGGTAGCTGGCCACCGATCTACACGAGATGGCGGGCGTGATCCGTTGTGGGCACGGCCGGGAGCGGTGAATGCTCGTCTCCCCGCATGGCCGGGAATCGCGCGTACAGCAGGATCCGGTTGTAGCGCTGCAGCATGACCGGGTAACCGTTCATGAGCACGTCGAACAGCAACGTCAGGCCGGCTGCGACCCACCAGCCACGTGCCACCGCGTTGATCACGACCCCGAGCATCGCGACGAGCAGGACGAAGTGGCTTGCCTCGGCGTCCTTCATCCTTTGCGCGAGCTCAGCGAGGCGCTCGGGAGACCGGTCCGCTGGTAGGTGCAGCCCGGGGTTGAACACGGCGAGCGGGCCACGGCGCAGCAGCCGCTTCACGAGCCTCACTCCAAGCACCTCGTACAGCCGTGGGTCGCGCTCGAAGTCGCGTAGCTCGTGGTAGCGCCGCGGCAGCCGCGGTTGGATAACACGGCTCACGGTTCCGAGCCATGTCATCGGCGCCCACACGACCAGGAACGCGAACGCGGCACTAGTCGTTCCCAGCACGCGCGCGCCGAACAGCACTACCGCCGCGGCAACACCCGTCGCGGCCGCAACGAGGAGGCTCTTGCCCACGACACGATCATCGCCGTCCGCCGTGCCCCGAAGGTAGGGACGAAGGACCTGGGCGGCCGTGAGCGACGGTCTGGCTTACCATGCGCACGTGGCGTCATGCACGGTGAGCGGGATCTACGTGTACCCGATCAAGTCGTGTCGCGGGGTTGCACTCGAGACGGCCACCGTGTCGGCGATCGGCCTGTCAGGCGACCGGCTGTGGCAGGTGGTGGATGGAGACCGGCGAGGCATCACCCAGCGCCGGCACCCGCTCCTCGCCACTGTCCAGCCCGAGCCGATGGACGGTGGCGGATTGCGGCTGCGGGCGCCCGGTCTGGCGTCACTCACGGTTGATCAACCGAGGGATGAGACGACGACGGTGACGTCGCATTTCGGGCTCCCGGTGCCCGCCGCCGATGCCGGCGATGAGGCCGCGGCATGGTTCTCGGAGCTGATGGGCGAGCCCGTTCGCTTGGTAGCCATGGTCGATGAGTGCGGGTGGCGTCTGCCCGAGGACCTCGATGTCTTCGGGCAGAACGCCCCGTTCAGCGATGCTGCGCCTATCCTCCTGACGGCGCAGCGGTCGCTCACCTGGCTGCGTGAGCGGGCTAGCGAGGAGTTCGACATGGACCGGTTCCGACCGAACCTCGTGGTGAGCGGCTCCGCACCGTGGGAGGAGGACACGTGGTCGGCGGTTCGGATCGGCGAGGCCGAACTGCGCTGCGCAACTCCCTGGCCGCGGTGCACCATCCCGCAGATCGATCAGGTCACGGCGGACCGTCACAACGAGCCGGCGAAGGTTCTCCGCCGACACCGTTGGTGCACCGAAGCGCCGACGTTGCCGACGGCATTCCGCAGCATCGTGGAGGGCAACGGGCTGTTCGGCGTCGGGTGTTCGATCGGTCCGCCGCACGCCACGCTCCGAGTCGGAGACGAGGTCACCGTGATGGCGACCGCGCCTGCGGTGCTACCAATGGTGTAGACGGTCGAGCCCGGGAGCCCAGACACATGCTGCGGATGCTGCTGATCGCTGTCGGTCTGCTCATCCTGTCGTGGACGATTCTTGTCGTGCTGGCCCGCCGACTCCCGCCGGGAGTCGCGAAGGACCTTGTCACCGTCTTGCCCGCGTGCGCGACGACGGCCAAGCGGCTTCGACGCGATCCTCGGGTACCTCGCCGCGCCAAGATCGTCGTCGCGTTCGCAGGTCTGTGGGTGCCTGGCCAGCCGAACCGCGAATCCTCGAGCGGCTCATACCGATGCGACCAGATCGCCAGCCGCCTTGAGTGGTCCACCCGTATCGTGAGAGACGATGACTGTGTTGCGGGGCTTGACGGTCACGCTGCGCCCGGCGACCCCGGCGGACGCGCTCGCCCTGGCCACCATTCGCGCCACCCCCGAGGTCCAGGAGCGATGGGGTGGGGCTGACGACGTGACGGCCGAGATCCTCGATGATCTGGTCGCCCCCGAACTGCACCTGTTGGTGATCGACGAGGCGGACCGGATCGTTGGCGCCATCCAATGGCAGGCGTCCGAAGACCCCGTCTACCGTCACGCCGGCATCGACCTGTACGTCGATCCAGCGCTCCACGGCCGCGGCCTGGGCACCGACGCCGTGCGAACGCTCGCCCGCCATCTCATCCACGACCACCGCCATCACCGGCTGGTCGTCGACCCGGCAGCCGACAACTTGGCAGCCATCCGCTGCTACACCAAGGTCGGGTTCCGCCCGGTCGGCGTCATGCGACAGTACGAGC
>DASUEW010000713.1:0-2405 GCA_036274875.1 Ilumatobacteraceae bacterium | reverse complement strand
TGCCGCAGCTACTGTTCGGAGCGGGACATCTGACACGAGGAGGATCGCGATGGCCGTGGACGGCTCACCTGTACTTCCTGGTCGGCTCGGTTCGCCGGGCATGACGCTGCGCGACGATCCGCGTGCTGATCCACGGATGATCGCGGCCATGGAGCCCTTTGGGTTGGCCGACCCGCCGGAGGAGGCGCCGGTCGATAGCGAGTCGCCGCTGGAGGCACTCCTCGAGTACGTCGCCGCCGCCGAGGAAGGATTCGAGGCCCTCTTCGATGCGTTGTTCGACGGACTTCCAGAAGTCGCGGGCGTCACCAGGAGCGTGGAGGTCATCGAGGGAGTCGACGGCAACGACGTCACCGTGTTCATCCATCGCCCTGACGACGCCGGCGCAGCGCTGCCAGGAGTGCTCCACCTGCACGGCGGCGGCATGGTGCTCCTCGAGGCGGCCGGGTCGTCGTATATGCGCTGGCGTGACGAACTGGCGGCGTCCGGTTTGGTCGTCGTCGGCGTCGAGTTCCGCAACGGTGGCGGCAAGCACGGCGCCCACGCGTTTCCCGCGGGGCTGAACGACTGCACGTCCGCGCTGCGGTGGGTGATCGACAACAAGGCCCGGCTCGGGATCTCGACGCTGATCGTGTCCGGTGAGTCGGGCGGTGGCAACCTCACGCTCGCCACGACACTGAAGGCCAAGAGGGACGGCGTGATCGACGAGATCGACGGCGTCTATGCGTTGTGCCCGTACATCTCGAATGCATACGCCTCACCTCCGCCCGAGCTGACCTCGCTCTCGGAGAACGAGGGGTACTTCCTCAGCTGCAAGATGATGGGTGGGTTGGCCAAGGTCTACGACCCGGCTGGCGACCATGCCACCGACGCATTGGCGTGGCCGTACTTCGCCACCGTCGACGACCTCGCCGGCTTGCCGCCGCACGTGATCTCGGTGAACCAGCTCGACCCCCTGCGCGACGAGGGATTGGCCTACTACCGCAAGCTCGTCGATGCCGGCGTATCGACGGTGAGCCGAACGGTGAACGGCACGTGCCATGCCGGCGACCTGATCTTCCGCGCCGCGATGCCAGATGTCTTCTTGGCCACCATCCGCGACATCAAAGGCTTCGCCGACTCGCTGTGAGCGAGTTCGACCCGGTCAGCCGCGCAGATCTGTGGCGAGCCGGATGAACGTATCGGTGACGAACCGTGGCAGGAGCGGGTTCGCCGTGACGACCGCCAGCGCATCCGCCCCGACGACATAGCGGTTGCGCGGGCGACTCGTCTCGACCGCGGTCACGATCGCGCGGGCGACGACGTCAGCTGGCGGGGCCAGCGACGCGACCGCGCCAGTGAGCATCTGCACCCGTCCGTAGGCCTTCCGGTAGGGCGAGTGACCATCCGCCTCGCGTTCGGCGGCCCGCAACCTGGCGCGCTGCTCGATCTCGGTCTTGAAGAACCCGGGTTCGATGATCACCACCTTCACCCCGAACGACGCGACCTCCATCCGCAGCACGTCCGACAGCGCCTCGAGGCCGAACTTCGACGCGTGGTACCACCCGTTCAGCGGCAGGATCGCCGCCCGTCCGGCGATCGAGGAGATCATCACGATCCGCCCCGAACCGCGCTCGCGCATGGCAGGCAGCGCGCACGCCGAGACAACAGCCGGCGCGATCAGGTTGACGTCGAGCTGCCGCTTGGCCTCGTCGGCCGTCACCTCCTCGACCGCACCGAGCTCGCTGTAACCGGCGTTGTTCACCACCGCGTAGAACTTCGGAAGCCTCGGCCAACGGGCGACCACCGCCCCGTGGTCCGACACGTCGAGCACGAGCGGATGGACACGCTCGCTCACTCCCGCCTCGCGTGCGGCGTCACGCAGCACCTTCGCCTTGGCCCTCGAGCGCACCGTGCCCCAGGTGTCCCAACCACGCCGCGCGAGCCGCAGCGACGCGGCGAGGCCGAAACCGGAGTTGGCACCGGTGACGAGCACCGGACCGGGTCGATCAGCCATCGATCACCCCCTGTCCGAACGAGCCACCCCACCGTAGCGTCCCCGCGTCGTGGCTCACGGCGTGGAGCCGGACGATCTGCTCACACCGTCTAACGACGGAGACGAGACCACCACCACTGAGCGGACGATGACCAGGCGCCGACCGTCGGTTGCGGCGGTGACCCTATGCCATGGCGGCCGCGACCCGATCGATCGTGCGGAGAATGTCGTCGACTGGAACGGGGTCGTGACGTCGACAGGCCGGGGCGTCGAGTGCGGGCAGGAACACGAGTCGATCGACGCCGAGGGATTCGTACTGTTCTCGAATGCCACCGTCGAATGGGCCGATCGGTGTCATGGTGATCTCGAGTTCACCGAGGTCACCCGGCCGATTGGACTGCTCCAGCTCGGACATGATCACGTCCATCGCCTC
>DASUEW010000712.1:0-2288 GCA_036274875.1 Ilumatobacteraceae bacterium | reverse complement strand
GCTCCAGCGGGGAGGTGTCTGGCTCGCCGAGGGGCTCGGGGCCGAGATCGCCCGCATCGAACATTCGATACCGGTCGGATCGGTCGACGCCTCGCTCCATCGTGACGACATCGGATTGCGCCCGGTGTCGCCCGGTTCGGTCAGCGAGATCCCGTTCCCCATCGACGGCACGACCGTGGTGCTCGTCGACGACGTGTTGTTCACCGGTCGCACGGTCAGGGCAGCACTCGATGCGATCGGCGAGTACGGCCGGCCGCGAGCGGTGCAACTCGCGGTGATGGTCGACCGCGGCCACCGCGAGGTGCCGATCCGCCCCGACTACGTCGGCAAGAACCTGCCGACCAGCACCGAGGAGGAAGTGCGCGTGACGCCGGAAGGCGTGACGATCGTCGGGGCAGGTGGCGCGTGAAGCACCTCCGATCGATCGCCGAGCTCGGTGCCGACGGCATGTCGCGGCTGCTCGACCTCACCGACCACATGGCCGAGGTCAACCGCCGACCGAACCCCAAGGTGCCCGCGCTGCGCGGCAAGACGGTCTGCATGATCTTCTTCGAGGACTCCACCCGGACCCGCTTGAGCTTCGAGACCGCGGCCAAGCGGCTGTCGGCCGACACGATGACGTTCAGCGTCGGCACGTCGAGCGTCAACAAGGGCGAGAGCCTGCGCGACACGATCGAGACGGTCGCAGCGATGGGCGTCGACGCGTTCGTGATCCGCCACGGCTCGAGCGGGACACCGTGGCAGGTCAGCAACTGGACCAACTCGAGCGTCATCAACGCCGGCGACGGCTGGCACGAGCATCCGACCCAGGCGTTGCTCGACTGCTACACGATCCGCACCGCGCTCGGTCGCTCAGGTGGGTTCGATGGCTTGCGGGTCGCGATCGTCGGCGACATCAAGCACAGCCGCGTCGCCCGCAGCAACATCGATGCGTTTCAGTTGATGGGCGCCGACGTCACGCTCGTCGCACCGCGCACCTTGCTCCCGCCGGTCGTAGAGCTCCCGACCGTCGACGACCTCGACGACGTGATCGACGACGTCGACGTGCTCTACCTGCTGCGCATGCAACGCGAGCGGATGACTGAGTCACTGGTGCCGACGCTGCGCGAGTACACGTCCCGCTTCGGTCTGACGCCGGCACGAGCACGCCGCCTCGGCAAGCACGCACTCGTCATGCATCCCGGCCCGATGAACCGTGGCGTCGAGATGGCGGTCGATCCGTCCGAGGTCCCCGGCGCGGTGATCACCCAGCAGGTCACGAACGGCATCGCGGTGCGGATGGCGGTGCTGTACGACATCCTCGGCAGCGGCACCGACCTGGAGGTGCAGGCGTGACGATCGTGATCAGGGGCGGCCTCGTGCTCGACCAGACCGGGGAGCGCATGGTCGACGTCGTGATCGACGGCCACACCGTGGTCGACGTCACCGACCATCGCGACGTCGAACGCGACGGTGACCCCGAACATGACATCGTGCTCGACGCGACGGGTTGCATCGTGTGCCCCGGCTTCGTCGATCTCCACGCCCACTTGCGCGAGCCCGGTCACGAGGAGGCCGAGACGATCGAGACCGGCACGCGGGCGGCGGCAATCGGTGGGTACACCGCGGTCGTGGCGATGCCGAACACCGAGCCCGCGCAGGACTCCGTGAGCGTCGTCGAGTTCGTTCGCGGTCAGGCGATCGCGGCGGGGCTCTGTGAGGTGGCACCCGCGGGGTGCATCACCGTCGGACGCCTCGGCCAGCAGCTGGCGCCGTTCGCCGAGCTGGCAGCGGCCGGGGTCACGCTGTTCACCGACGACGGCAACGGCGTGCAGGACCCGCTGCTGATGCGGCGCGCCCTCGAGTACTCGCTCGGCCTCGGCATCACGCTCGCCCAGCATTGCGAGGTCACCCGCCTCACCGAGGGTGCCGTCATGCACGAGGGTGCGTGTTGCAGCCGGCTCGGCCTGGCGGGCTGGCCGAGCCTCGCCGAGGAGCTGATGGTCCATCGCGACATCGAGCTCTCCCGGCTCACCGGGGCCCGCGTCCACCTCCTCCACTTGTCGACCGAACGCAGTGTCGAGCTGGTGCGCGCCGCCAAGGCCGACGGAGTCGCGGTCACCGCCGAGGCGTCGCCGCACCACCTCAGCCTCACCGACGACGAGATGGTGGGGTACAGCGCGATCTACAAGGTCAACCCGCCGTTGCGCCGCCCATCGGACGTGGCGGCGATCAGGGCCGGTCTGGTCGACGGAACGATCGACGCGATCGCCACCGACCACGCCCCGCACCACGCCGACGAGAAGGCG
>DASUEW010000711.1:0-2926 GCA_036274875.1 Ilumatobacteraceae bacterium | reverse complement strand
CGCGGCGTCCGCCTCGTAGCCGCGCGTTCGCAGCTGGTCGTAGGCGTCGCGCACGGCCTCCGACGAGGCGCGCACGAGGTCGGGGACGGGAACCGGCGCGTCGGGGTTCGCCGACTCGGCGACCAGTGTGACGTCGCGGTCGCTGCCGAAACCGGGCGTGCCGAGATCCTGGAAGCGCAGCCGAACGCCAGGGATCCTCGCCTCGACGCCGCGCTTGACCACGTCGAGCGCGCTGTCGACGATCGCCATTCGTGCGGCCTGGATCCGATCGCGAGCGGCGGCGACCACGTCGCTGCCGCCGACGGCACCGTTGTCGACCAACCGCCGCAGCGACCGGAAGTCGGCGAGGGTCTGGATCAGCTCGGTCGCCGGCCATCGAGAGCCCTCCGGCGGGCCGGTGAGGGAATCGACGAACCGCGCCGCCGGCTCGGCGGCTTGGGCCGGCACGGTCGCAACCGGCGCGCGTCCGGCGGCGGCGTCGGCGAGCGTGCGCCGGGCCCCGGCGATGTCGCCGGCCGCGATCTGCTCGCCCAGCGTGCGCCGGGCTGCCGAGCCGATCCGAGCGTCGATCGCCCGATCGAGGGCGGCGACGTCGCCGGCGAAGTACGCATCGCGCAACGCCTGCACCCCGGCGAGCTCGGCCAGTTCTCTGGCGAGCGCCTTCGCCGGGCGGTCGGCGCCGGGCCGGTCGCCGTGGTCGTTCAACAAGTCGGCGACGCCGTCGGCGAACGGGCGACCGTACGATTCGGCGAGGGCGCCGCGCTCGGGCGTGGTGAGGCGGGTGAGCTCGGCGATCGACCCGGTTCGGGCGGCATCGAGGATGGCCTCGCTGCGGGTGTGCCCGAAGCGCTCGCGGAGCGCGTCGCGAACCGAGCCGATCGAACCATGGAACAATGCGTCGAGCAGCGGCCGGATGCCCACCGTCGCCTGCAGCAGGTCGAGCAGCCGCTGCCCGATCGGGCTGTCGGCGCCAACGGGGAAGCCGGAGCCCGGCCCGAACACGTCGGCGACGACGCGGCGCATCAGTGCCCCGGCGACCGGATCTCCGAGCCCCTGGCGCCCGGTGCGGTGGGCGCGCGCTTCGACGAGGGCCTGGAGGCGTTCGGGGAGACCGGCGGTGCCGTGGAGCAGCTCGCGGTTGACGACGAGCTGCCCGCTCGCCGGGTCGTCGACCGCCAACGTCCCGACCGGATGCCCGGTCTGGGACGCGAGCGTCGCGCCGTCGACGATGCGGATCCTGCCGGCCGGAGGCGGCTCAGCCCGATCCGCGGTGACGATTCCCCTGACGCGCGCGACCAGCTGGGTCGCGTTCAGAGCCCGACCGATCGGACCGCTCGGTGGTGGCGGTGTCGCCGGCGCCGGGATGCCAGGTCTGGCAGGGCCGCCATCGTCGTCGGGCCGGCGGTCGACCGGTGGCGGCCCGTCGTCGGGGGGCCTGGTAGGAACCGGTGGCGGTACGTCCTCGGCGGGCCTGGTGGGAACCGTCGGCGCCGTGTCGTCGCCGGGGCCCGGTCGGTCGACTCCGGTCGGCGGCTCGACGGGGATCCGGCGCGGTTGGTCCGCCGGCTCGCGACCGGGCGGCGGCTGACCGGTGGTCGGTGTGTCGGGCGTGTCGGGCCTGGTCGGTGGCGGTGCATCCGGCGACGGGGTAGGCGGGCCATCGCCCCCAGTCCCGACCGCGGGTGGGGTGTCGACCGGAGCACGCCCGGCGGCGATCGCCGCGTGCGAGTAGATCTCGGCGTCGGACGTGACCCGCGGCGTCGGCTCGAGCAGCGACTGCCCGAGCGAGATGACGTTGATCATCCCCGACTGGAAGCCGTTGAGCAGCACCATCGCCCGCCGTGCCCGGCGTTGGCCCGGCGACGCCCCGTTCGGGTTGTTCGCCTCTTCCTTGTCGATCTCGTCGAACTGGCGGATGATCTCGTACGGGACCTGGATCACGATCTGTCCGACGCCTTGCACGATGCCGAAGATGTGGAGCCCGCGGCTGGTCATCTCGGCACGCTGGACCCAGCTCGCGGCGCGCATCACGCGTGCGACGTCGCCGGCCTCCCGGGCGGCCAGCACCGTGGTGCGTCCGACGGCGGCGACAGTGGTGGCGAGCGGGCCCGCGATCGCGGCGACCGCCCCGACGATGGCGAGGATGTCGACGAACGTGTCGTAGTCGAGGCGTAATCGGTCGCCCTCGGCGCGGTTCGACATCCGGTGGATGGCGACGGCCGCCCCGGCGACGCCTCCCACGATGCCGAGCACCATGGCCGCCGCCGCGCCGCCGGTGACCAGCGTGGCGACCACGAGGGCGGCGATCCCCGCCGCCAGCGCCAGGTCCTGCAGGCGCTGCATCCATCGCGCCGTCGCGCCCGGTGCGGCGCGCATCGTCGACTCGATCGGCACCGTGAACCCGACGTCTTCGTGCAGGTTCGCCGGGAGTCGGATGGCGATCGTGCCCCGGCCGTACTCCGCGTTCTCGCGGAAGTCGACGAACGCGTTGCGGATCGCCTCGATCGTTCCGGCCTGCCCGCCCTGGGTGCTGTACCCGTGGTAGCGCCTCTGCGTCTTGTCGGACGTGACGTCGAACAGGATCCAGTGCTGGTTGGCGTCCGTGGAGCCGACGGCCTCGCCCAGCATCGCGATCATCGGGATCGCCTGACCGTTCTCCTCCGACACGAGCGTCATCTGCGGCCGGTAGTTGGTTCGCCGGGTGCCGGGTTCACCGGACACCGACTGGATCTCGAAGCTCCATCGGGCCGCTTGCGACTCTTGTTTGCGCAGCGCCGCCAGGCTCGTTCGCATCTGCGGGAGCAGCGTGCGCGCCGAGTAGCCCCCGAACGCGAGCTGCACCGCGAAGTCGAGCAGATCGGCATACGTGTCGTCGGTGAGCTCGTACCGGGCCTTGATCGCGTCGGCGTTGTTCAACGCCGGCCCC
>DASUEW010000710.1:0-2070 GCA_036274875.1 Ilumatobacteraceae bacterium | reverse complement strand
CGAGGAATACGACCGTCTTGTCGAGCGTGGCGATGAGCGCGGCGCCGATCGCCGCGCCCGACAACGAGAACTTGCCACCGGCGAGTGACGTGCCGCCGAGAACGACGGCGAGGATCGCGTCGAGCTCGAACTGGTAGCCGGTCTGGGACACGTCGACGGTCATCACGGTGCCCGTGGAGAAGATGCCGGCGATGCCGGCCAGCAGGGCGCTCGCGACATACACCGTGATCAGGAGTGCTCGCCGGTTGAGCCCGGCGAGCCGGCTCGCCTCGGGGTTGATGCCGATCGACTCGATCATCATGCCGAGCGCCGAGCGCCGGATGATCGCCGCGACCAGCACGGCGATGCCGATCGAGATCACGACGACGACCGGGATGCCCAGCACGTGGCCGTTGGCGATCCATCGGTAGTGCTCGTTGACGGCGGTGGTGTTCTGGCCCGACGTGATCACCTTCGCCAGTCCACGCCCGGCGAGCAACATCACCAACGTGGTGATGAACGGTTGCAGACCGACGACCGAGATCAGCACGCCGTTGACGGCGCCCAGCGCTGCGCACAGGAGCACGGCGAGCAATACGGCGATCGCCGCGGCGCCGATCGAGTCGGGTACGCCGCCCTTGAGATATTCCATGGCGACGGCGCCGGCAACCGCCATCATCGAGCCGACGGAAAGGTCGATGCCGCGGGTGGCGATGACGAGGCACATGCCGGTCGAGATCATGAGCAGGGGGGCCACGGCCCTGGCGATGTCGACCAGGTTGCCGACGAACGCACCGGTGGTCGAGCTGTACGTGATGCTGAGGTAGCCGGAGTCCCTGGTCAGGTTGATGCACAGCAGGCCGACGATCGCGGCCACCGCCCAGATGTGCTGGGAGCGGAGGAGACGGCCGACGAAGCCTCTGCCGCTCGGCGACGTCGAAGTGCCATGTGTCGACGAGTCGTCCGGCCCGGAGTCGTCGAGTGAAGGATCCGGCGCGGAATCCGGCGCGGATTCCACGGACGTCTCCGTGTCTCGTGTGCGGTCGTCCGATGTCACGCCGCCCCCTCTCCGGCGATGACGGCGACCACGGTCGCGGTCGTGGTGTCGGGTCCGACGTCGATCTCGTCGATCTTGCGCCGGTCCTTGAGGATGGCCACGCGGTCACTGAGGCGGACGACCTCGTCGATCTCCGACGAGATGAACACGACCGAGACGCCGCCGTCGCTCAGGTCGACCACGGTCCCCTGGATCTCGGCCTTGGCGCCGACGTCGATCCCGCGTGTCGGCTCGTCGAGGATCAGCATGTCGGGCTTCGTGGCCAGCCATCGACCGAGCAGCACCTTCTGCTGGTTCCCGCCGGAGAGGTTCCGCATGGGCATCTCCGGGTCGGCCGGCCGGATGCCGAGCTCGGCGATGTACCTCTCCGCGATCTCGTTCTGCTCGCGCCGCGACAGTGGACGCATCCAGCCGCGCCGCGCCTGCACGGCGAGCACCAAGTTCTCGCGGACGGTCAGGTCGGCGATGCTGCCCTCGTCGCGGCGGTTCTCGCTCGAGTACGCGATTCGGTGCGACAGTCCGCCGGCCGGCGAGGACAGCGAGACCCGGCCGCCGTTGAGCTCGAGTGAACCGGAGTCGGCGCGGTCGGCCCCATAGAGGAGCCGGGCGAGCTCCGTGCGTCCCGATCCGAGGAGGCCGGCGACGCCGACGACCTCGCCGCGGTGGAGCACGAAGTCGGTCGGCGCGATCGAACCCTTGCGTCCGAGACCCCGCGCGGCGAGCACCGGCTCCTGGACGCGATCCGTGCGGCCGCGCCGGCGCTCCGCATCGATCGAGCGGAGCCGGGCGAGGTCCTTGCCGATCATCCTGGCGATGAGATCCGCACGGGCGAGCCCGGCGGTCGGGTACGACCCCACGTACTGCCCGTTGCGCAAGACCGTGATGCGATCGCTGATCTCGTACACCTGGTCGAGGAAGTGCGAGACGAACAGGATCGCCACCCCTCGATCGCGCAGCCGCCGGATGACCGCGAACAGCTGCTCGACCTCGTGAGTGTCGAGGCTCGACGTCGGCTCGTCGAGGATCAGCACCTG
>DASUEW010000709.1:0-3606 GCA_036274875.1 Ilumatobacteraceae bacterium | reverse complement strand
GATCCTGACCGCGCTCGGCACGACTGCGCCGCAGTCAGGCTTCGCCACCATGCACGCCGGCGGTACGGCGGTTCCCGATGCGTCGAACGTCAACACCAACGGCAACGGCGACATCCGCGCCAACCTCGCCGTCGTGCCTGTTGCAGCCGACGGTTCGCTGTCGGTGACGCTCGAGCGCGTCGACGACGTGCTCATCGACGTCGTGGGGTACTTCACGTCGGCGAGCGCCCAGCCGTCGGCGAGCGGCCTGTTCACCGCCGTCGCCCCGACCCGGCTGTACGACGAGCGCGCCCCGGGCGCCCCGGCTGCACCGGCCGGCGGCACGCTCACGCTCGATCTCGACGGCGGTCTGCCGGCGGCGAGTGGCGCGATCGCGGTGTTGCAGAACATCACGATGACGGCGACCACGGGGTTCGACTTCGTGACCGCCTACCCGGCCGGCGGCGCGGTGCCTGAGGTGTCGAACGTCAACGCCGTCGCCGCCGATCAGACCCGCGCCGCGCTCGCCTTCACCAAGCTCGGCGCCGGCACGACCGTCGGGTATTTCACGTTCGGCTCGTCGATGCTCGTGGTCGACGCGTTCGGCTACTTCCGCTCGTAGAACGGCGATGATGCCGTGGCGGCGCCGACCGCGACTCCTGCTGCCGTGGCTCGCAGTGACCGTCGGCGCGATCGCGATTGGTGTCGTCACGATCCTGATCGTCGGCGACGACGAAAGCTCTGCCCCGGCCGATGCCGTGCTGCCGACGACGACCGACGCGATCGCGGCCCTCGGCACCGCCGCCCCGCCCCCACCGCTCGACCTGTGCTCGACCGATCCGGGATCGCTTGCGATCTGGACCGCCGGAGTGCGCATCGACTTGGGAACCGGCGCCGCCGACGCGGTGCTCCGATTCGAGAACCTCACGACTGACACGTGCGAGCTCGACCTGACAGATCCGACGGTCCGGGTCGACGGCGCCGAGTCGTCCGTGCGCCTGGCGCCTGGTGGTTGGGCGGAGCTCGTCTTCGGCAGCCGCGACGCCCAGTGCGCGCCGCTCGCGCCCCTTCGGGCCGTCGTGCTCGAGCTGAACGGCGACGAAACGACGGTGCCCACCGCGGCGGTGATCGCCTGCGAACAGGCGGTGCTGGCGTTCCTGCCGGCCGACCACCCCGTCGATTCGTGCGCCGCCAGCGTGCTCACGACGGCGGTGGTCACTGCCGGACTCGTCGTACGCAACGACGGTGCCGGGCCGTGCGTGCTCGGTGACCTGCTCTCGATCACGATTCCGACTGGTCTCGCGCCCTCGCTCGCCGAGATGGCGCAGACGCGGCCAGGTCATCCCATCGACGGACCCGGCGGGCCTGACGTCGCCGGACTGGGGCAGGGCGACGTCGCCTACTTCCAGACGATCCGTGATCCGAACGCCGATTGCCAGTCCTCGGTCCAACCGGCCAGGCTCAACTTTGCGGGCGTCGCCGTAGAAGCCACGTTTCCGGTCTGCACGTTCGTGCGCCTCGGACCGGGCCACCCGTACTACGGCTCGCCCCGTGGTCCGCTCACCGACCCCGCGTTCGCGGACGAGTTCACACCCTCCCGCGAGGTCTGGATCGCCGCTCTCGATCCGTTCCGCGAGTAGGGCTGCACCCGGGTGTCGTGACCGGTGTCGATAGCCTGAACGCGTGACCGTGTTGCGCATCGCGTTGGCTCAGCTCAACCCGACCGTCGGCGACCTCGACGGCAACCTCGCCAAGCTGACCGACGCGTACGACCGGGCCGACGAGGCCGGCTGCGACATCATCGCCTTTCCCGAGCTGTCGACCACCGGCTACCCACCGGAGGACCTTGTGCTGAAGCCGGGCTTCGTCGCCGACAACCGCCTGATCCTCGACAAGCTGGCGGCGCGGACACGCCGGTGCGCGGCGGTCGTGGGCTTTGTCGACGAGGACCGCGATCTCTACAACGCGGCCGCGGTGTGCTCGAACGGCGACGTGCTCGGCACGTATCGCAAGCGGCTGCTCCCGAACTACGCGGTGTTCGACGAGGCCCGATACTTCACGGCGGGGACCGACAACGACCCGCTCGAGCTCTACGTCATCGGCGGCGTCAAGGTCGGGATCTCGATCTGTGAGGACATCTGGAGCCCGTTCGGTCCACTCGCAACGCAGTCGGCGGGCGGTGCCGAGCTCAGCATCAACATCAACGGTTCGCCATACCACTGGCGCAAGGGCCCGTCGCGGGAGCGGATGATCGCGACCCGCGCCGCGGACGCGTCGAGCGCGATCGTGTACGTCAACCAGGTCGGTGGTCAGGACGAGCTGGTGTTCGACGGCGGGTCGCTGGTGTTCGACGCCGAGGGCAACCTGTTGGCGCGGGCGCCCCAGTTCGTCGAGCAGCTGATGATCGTCGACGTGCCGATCCCACCGATCTACCGCAAGCGTCTCCTCGATCCCCGCGGGCATCGCACCGAGGTCGAGCTGCCGTTGGTGCACGTGAGCGATTCGCCCCGCATCAACGTGTTGGGCACCAACGTCGTCGGTGTCGATGCGCACGCGACCAACTCGATCGCAGTACCGCTCGAGCCCGATCGTGAGCTGTACGACGCGCTCGTGCTCGGCACGCGCGATTACTGCCGAAAGAACGGGTTCACCGACGTCGTGATCGGGCTGTCTGGTGGGCTCGACTCGACGCTGGTCGCCTGCATTGCCACCGATGCACTCGGGCCGGAGCACGTGCACGGTGTGTCGATGCCGTCGCGCTACTCGAGCGACCATTCGAAGTCAGACGCTCAGCTGCTCGCCGGCAACCTCGGCATCGACTACCGGTCGATCTCGATCGAGCCCGCGTTCCAGGCCTATCTCGACATGCTGGCCCCTTCGTTCACAGGACGGGAACCTGGCCTGACGTACGAGAACCTGCAGAGCCGCTGCCGCGGCCAGCTGCTGATGGCGCTGTCGAACGAGTTCGGCTGGATGGTGCTCACCACCGGCAACAAGAGCGAGATGGCGGTCGGCTACTTCACGATCTACGGCGATTCCGTCGGTGGTTACTCGGTGATCAAGGATGTGCTGAAGACGCGCGTCTACGACCTCTGCCGGTACGTCAACCGCGCCGCCGGCCGCGACGTCGTCCCGCCGGCGGTGATCACCAAACCGCCGTCGGCGGAGCTCCGTCCCGACCAACGCGACGATCAGAGCCTGCCGCCGTACGACGTGCTCGACCCGATCCTCGAGCTGTACGTCGAGGACGATCGGACCGCCGCCGAGATCATCGAGCTCGGACACGACGAGGCCGTCGTGCGCCGGGTCACGCGGCTCGTCGACATCGCCGAGTACAAGCGCCGGCAGTGCCCGCCGGGGGTGCGGGTGAGCCCGAAGGCGTTCGGCAAGGACCGCCGGATGCCGATCACCAGCGGTTATCGAGGCTGATCCCATCCCCATCCCCATCCCCATCCCCATCCGCATCCCCATCCGCATCCCCATCCGCATCCCCATCCCCATCGCCTTGGTCACCATCCTCCGCGTGGGGCGCGGAAGGTCGTGACGAAGGCATCGTCGAGGTTGTCGATCACATCGAAATCTGTCAATATCATTCTGTGGAGACCGAACGGTGTTGCCCGCCGCTGC
>DASUEW010000708.1:0-2461 GCA_036274875.1 Ilumatobacteraceae bacterium | reverse complement strand
TGCCGGCCGACTCGTTCGCGTCGGTCCGCATCGCGCTGTCGGGAGCGTCGCGCCTGCCGCCGGCGATCGCCAGGCGGTGCGAGGAACGGTTCGGGCTGCGGATCGCGGAGGGGTACGGGCTCACCGAGGCGTCGCCGGTCGTGACGAGCTCGGCGGGGATGGAACCGCGGTATGGCTCGGTCGGCCACTCCGTCGCCGGGGTCGAGGTGCGACTCATCGGTGACGACGGGAACGATGTGGTCGTCGGCGACACGGGTGAGATCTGGGTGCACGGGCCCAACGTGTTCCAGGGCTACTACCGCGAACCGGACGCAACGGCACGCGTGCTCGACGCCGACGGTTGGTTGCACACCGGTGACCTGGCCACCGTCGACGACGACGGCTGGCTGTACCTCGTCGACCGGTCGAAGGACCTGATCATCGTGTCGGGCTTCAACGTCTACCCGGCCGAGGTCGAAGACGTCCTCGCCAACCACCCATCGGTCGCCGAGGTGGGCGTCATCGGCGTTGCGCACCCGCACACCGGCGAGGCGGTGAAGGCGTTCGTCGTGCTGACTCCCGGCGCGACGCTCGACGAGGAGACGCTGATCGAGTACGCGCACGGTTACCTCGCCCGCTACAAGTGCCCGACCAAGATCATCTTCGTCGACGAGTTGCCGCACAACGTGAGCGGCAAGCTGCTGCGCCGGCATCTCGGCACTTTGGGCGACATGTTGGGGGACACGTTGGAGAACGCGGTGGTGGTCGTCGACCCCGGGGACTGACAGCTTTGTGAAATCGTGCACGAGCGGCGTAACGTTGGAAGCCGATGGCCCCCCACCGAACCCGGCGCCGCATCCCCGAGGCCACCGTCGCCCGGCTGCCCGTGTACCTGCAGATCCTGATCGAGCAGGGTGAGCACGGCGTCGGCAACATCTCATCCGAAGGCCTTGCCGAACTGGCCGGCGTCAACGCTGCCAAGGTTCGCAAAGACCTGTCGTATCTCGGCAGCTATGGCACCCGCGGCGTCGGCTACGAGGTCGACTACCTCGTGTACCAGATGCGCCGCGAGCTCGGGCTCGATCACGACTGGCCGGTCGTGATCGTCGGCGCCGGCAACCTCGGCCAGGCGCTGGCCGGCTACGGCGGCTTCGGCGAGCGCGGCTTTCCCATCGCCGGGGTGGTCGACATCGACGAGTCGAAGTTCGACGCCCTCGTTGGCGGCGTCCGGGTGCGTCCGCTCGACGACCTGCCCCAGATCGTCCAGGGCCGGAACCTCTCGATCGGTGTGATCGCCACCCCGCCGAGCGCCGCCCAAGACGCGGCCGATCGGCTCGTCAGCGCTGGCGTCACGAGCATCTTGAACTTCGCCCCGGTCGTGCTGGTGGTGCCACCCGGCGTGACGGTGCGCAAGGTCGATCTGGCGGTCGAGTTGCAGATCCTCAGCTACCACGAACAGCGGCGGGCATCGCAAGGTGCACCGCTCCACAGCATTTCAGCGAATGTCGGGCGCGGCGCGAGCGCGTAGGGTGGGTGACGCATGTCGATCCTCGTCATCGGAGTGAACCACCGCAGTGGTCCGCTCGCCCTGCTCGAGCGGGTCACGCTCGCGCCCGAAGCGATCGGCAAGGCGGTCGTCGGGCTCGCTGGCCGCGACAACGTGCGCGAGGTGGCGGTGCTGAGCACCTGCAACCGCACCGAGGTGTACGCCGTGACCGAGAAGTTCCACGGCGCGTATGCCGACATCCGCGACTTCTTGTGCTTCATCGGCCACCTGGCTCCCGACGAGTTGCACCCGTATCTGTTCGCGCAGCACGACGACGCCGCCGTCGCCCACCTGTTCGAGGTCGCGGCCGGGCTCGACTCGGCGGTGATCGGCGAGAGCGAGATCCTCGGTCAGGTCCGCCAGGCGTGGGAGATCGCGCAATCGGAAGGAGGCGCGCGCAGCAACCTCAACCTGCTGTTCCGGCACGCGCTCACCGTCGGCAAGCGCGCCCGCACCGAAACCGGCATCGGTCGCGGCACCGCGTCGGTGAGCCACGCCGCGGTCGAGATGGCCGTCGACCAGCTCGGCGGCCTCGAGGGCAAGCGCGTGCTCGTCGTGGGTGCCGGCACGATGGGCGATGGTGTGGCCGTCGCCCTCCGGCGCGCGGGTGCGGGCGAGATCCTCGTCGCCAACCGTTCGGCTGAGCGCGGATCAGAGCTCGCCGACCGTGTCGGCGGAGTGGCGATCGGGTTCGACCGCCTCGGCGCAGCCATCGGTGTCGCCGATCTGGTGCTCACGTGCACCGGCGCCGGCGAGCCGATCCTCACCGCCGACTTCCTCGCCAGTGTGCGAACGGCCGCGCGTCCCCTCTTGATCGTCGACATCGCCGTGCCCCGCGACGTCGAAGCGGCGGTCTCCGAGTTGCCGAACGTTCGGATCCTCGACCTCGACGATCTGCGTGACTGGGCCGACCGTGGCCGCTCACATCGCATGGTC
>DASUEW010000707.1:0-2655 GCA_036274875.1 Ilumatobacteraceae bacterium | reverse complement strand
TCACGTTGTTGGACGATTCGGCGTCACTCGCTCGGTACGCAGTGTGGTACCGGACGACCCAGGCTGGCGACTTGCGCGTCGAGCGTGCCTACCGCATCACGGCGTGCAGCCGAGGATTGGCAGCGCCGGACATGTGCGTGTGACCCGGTCAGGTCTGCGGGACGCGGGCGGCGCGTAGCGCGCTGCGGCGCATCTTGCCGGCGTCGTCGCGCAGCGGTTCGTCGACGAACTCGAAGGTGCGTGGCACCTTGTACGTCACCAGCCGCTCGCCGAGGAATGCCCGCAGCTCGTCCTCGACCACCGCGTCGGGATCGGCCTCGATGATCGCGTGGACCGAGTTGCCGAGGTCGTCGTCGGGCAGCCCGATCACGCATGCCGAGCGCACCGCGGGGTGCTCGTTGATCGCCGCTTCGACCTCGGCGGGATAGATGTTGGCGCCACCGACGAGGATCATGTCGGCCGACCGGTCGCCGAGGTACAGGTAGCCGTCGGCGTCGACGTAGCCCATGTCGCCCAGCGACTCCCACCCGTCGCCGAGCGTCCGCGCCTCGGCACCGATGTAGCGGTAGGTCTCCTTGCCGGTCACGGACCGCAGCCACACCTCACCCATCTCGCCGGGCGGCAGCTCCTCGCCGTCGGCGTCGGTGATCATCACCGAGCCCTCCGGCACTCGACCGACCGAGCCGCGGTGGGCGAGCCACTCCTCACCGGTGATGATCGTCACGGTCTGCGCCTCGGTGCCGGCATAGAGCTCGAAGATCCGTTCCGGCCCGAGCCAGTCGATCCACGCCTGCTTCAGCCAGACCGGGCACGGCTCGGCGAGGTGCCACACCACGCGGAGGCTCGACACGTCGTACCGCTCGCGTACCTCGTCGGGGAGTCGCCAGATCCGCTTCATCATCGTCGGCACGAGGTAGATGACGTTGGCGTGATGGGTCTCGATCGCGGCGAGCGTCGCCTCGGCGTCGAACCGCGGCAGCAACACGAGGTGGTTGCCGTGCATCAGCCCTTCGGTCGCCCAGACCGCGGGACCGTTGTGGTACAGCGGCCCCGGCACCACCATGCACTCATCGGGTCGCACGTGCAGCATCGACGCCACACCCGTGTCGCGTACCGCTGGATCGCCCGACACGATCAGCTTCGGCCGTCCGGTGCTGCCGCCCGATGTGGGCGCCTTCCAAGCGGGCGACACCAACGCGAGATCGTCGATGTCGGGTAGCGCGACATCACTGGGTTGGTCCGATGGCTGGTATCCGATCGGCAGGCACGTTCGACCGGGCAGCGTGTCGGGCTCGACGCCGAACACCACTCGCGAGTCCGCCAGCTCGACGATCGCCTCCAACTCGCGCTGCGGGAGACGGGCCGAGACCGGCTGCGGCACCCCGCCGACGCGCCAGATGGCGTGCTGGGCGACGAACCACTCGATCGAGTTGGGCAGTGCGATCGTCACCATGTCGCCCCGTTGCACACCTCTGGCCGCAAGGTCACGGGCGAGCAGCTCCGCCGCGTCGCGCAATCCGGAGCGGGTGATGCTCTGCTCTCCGCACGTGATGGCCGTCCGATCGGGCGCGGCCTCGGCGTACGCGGCGAGCACACGGTTGCAGGTGACGAGCGCCATGCGATGGATCAGTCCACGAAGTTGGCGGTGCGCTTCTCCATGTTCGCCATCACCGCTTCGATCTGGTTGGCGGTGCCGATCTGGGCACCGATCACGGTCCGCTCGGCGGCGAACTGTTCGGCTGCACCGTCGGCGAACATCCGGTTGAAGAGCTCCTTCGAGCCGCGCACCGCACCCGGACTCCTGGCCGCGATCTCGCCGGCCAGCGTCATCGCGTCGGCGTGTGGATCGTCGCTCAGGCGTGTCGCCAGCCCGAGCTCCAGTGCCTGGGTTCCGGAGATGATCCTGGCCGTGTATGTCAGCTCCTTCGCCACGTCGGGGCGCACCAGTCGCGACAGCACGAACGTCCCTGTCATATCGGGCACGAGACCCCAGTGAACCTCGCGCACCGAGAGTTGCGTGTCGGGGTGGACGATGCGGATGTCGGCGCCGAGTGCGATCTGGAGGCCACCGCCGAGCGCGTGCCCGTGCACGGCGGCGATCACGGGCACCGGCACCTCCTGCCACACCCAGCAGACCTGCTGGCCGAGGTGGGTGATCCGGCCGTCGGCGATGTGGCCGGGGTTGCCGCGGCGCGCCGTCTGCGCATCGTCGCCGCCCGCCATCGCCTGGAACGAGGAGAAGTCGAGGCCGGCGCAGAACGAGGCGCCCTCGCCCGACAGCACGATGGCGCGGACGCCAGGCTCGGTCTTGAGTCGCTCCCCGGCTTCGGCGATGGCGAGGAACATGTCGCCGTCGAGCGCGTTGCGCTTGTCGGGGCGGTTGAACCGCACGTCGGCGATGCCGTCAGAGATGGAGAGGAGGACGCGATCGGACATGCCGCCGAGTCTGCCAGCTCACCGCTTGCGGGCCTGCAGCGTGTAGCTGTGCGGAAGCCGTTCGGGGCGGTCGATGAGGCGGAACTCGCCGTTGGGGAGCTGTTCCATCTGGTCCCCCAACGCCGCCCACGGCACCGAGTCGTGCTCCTCGATCGCGATCAGGTCGAGCCCGGCGGTCATCACCGCCGTGATGATCTCCGCCAGGCCGTGGTTGAACTC
>DASUEW010000706.1:0-4014 GCA_036274875.1 Ilumatobacteraceae bacterium | reverse complement strand
AGACGACGACGTCTGGGCGCGGGTGCAGCCTGTCGAGACAACAGTTGTAGTCTGCACAGGTGGCTCGACGGCCGACGACACGCGAGGAGAACGAGGAGCTCGATTCGGTCACTGACGCCGTGTTGTTGGCTTCGCGGGCGCTGGTTGCGGTTGCTTCTCGCTCGATCGCGTCGGTGGACGAGGCGGTCACGTTGCCGCAGTTCCGAGCATTGGTCGTGTTGGACAGCAACGGTGGGCAGCGGCGCGTCGGTGAGCTCGCGCATGAGCTGCGGATCTCGCCGTCGACGGCCACGCGCCTGTGCGACCGGTTGGTCCGCAAACGGCTCGTACGGCGTGACGTCGACCCGACGAACCGGCGAGAAGTGGCGATCTCATTGTCGAGCCGTGGCCGCGATCTGGTCCGCGCAGTGACAGAACGCCGACGAGTAGAGATCGCCTCGATCATGTCGAAGGTCCCGCCTGCGCAGCGAGCGACGATCATCGACGCGCTGACCGCCTTCCGCGACGCCGCCGGCGAGGATCCTTCGCTGCAGACCGTGCCGTGGTGAATCGCCGCGTCGGCAAGCTCGCGCCGACCCTCGACCGGGCCGGTCGACACGCGGCTGACGTGGCGCGCACGTTTCACATCACCCTCGTGTTGTCGGCCGCGATCGGTGTGCTCACAGGGTTGGGCGTGGCCGCCTTCGACGCCAGCGTCGATCACGTTCTCGGTGTGGTGTTGGATCAGGACCTGGTCGTGCTGATGGCGGTCCCGGCGCTCGGTCTCGTCGCGGTCGCCGTCTTGAACGCGATCTGGGGGGACGGTGACACGGCGACGACCGACGCATACGTGCGCGCCTACCATCAGCGCGGCGGAAGGCAGTCGTTGCGTACGCTGTGGCGCAAGGTGACGTCGGCGGCGGTCACGCTCGCGTCGGGCAGCGCGCTCGGCTTCGAGGGACCGTCGGTGCTGATCGGCAGCACGATCGGCTCGGCCGTCGACGAACGCTTCGCCTCGCGCGTCCGGCGCGACGACGCCAAGGTCTTGATGGTCGCCGGTGCTGCTGCCGGTGTGGCGGCGGTGTTCAAGGCACCGTTGACCGGGGTGATCTTCGCGCTCGAGGTTCCGTACCGGGCCGATCTCGCCCGACGAGCACTCCTGCCGAGCCTGGTCGCTGCCGGATCGGCGTACGTCACCTACGTGGCGATCGTGGGCACGACGCCGTTGTTGTCGACCGGCGGGTCGGCGCCGTTCAACCTCACCGACCTCGGCGGGGGCCTGCTGCTCGGCCTCGTCTGCGGCGTTCTCGCTCGGATCGGGGCATGGGCGATCGCTCACGCCAAACACTTGCCGCTGCCCCCGATCGCCCGCGTCGTCATGGCGGCGTCGATGATCGCTGCGCTCGCACCGCTTGCCCACTGGTGGTTCGACGCGCCGCTTCACCTTGGGCCCGGCTACGAGGCGATCCACTGGGCCGCCGCCCCCGACCGCACCCTCGCCGTCCTGGTCGGCCTGTTCGCGATCCGGGCATTATCCACATGGTTGTGCATCAGCGGTGGCGGAGTCGGCGGTCTGTTCATCCCACTGGTGACCCAGGGGGCGATCGTCGGGTCCGTCTTCCAACACGTCGCACCGGCGTCCAACGCCCAGCTGTTCCCGACCGTCGGCATCGCCGCGTTCCTCGGCGCCGGCTACCGCACACCCCTCGCGGGTGTGGCGTTCGTCGCCGAGGCGACCGGCCAGCCAGGCTTCCTCGTCCCCGCCCTGCTCGCCGCCGCCGCCGCCCAGATCATCATGGGCCGATGGTCTTTCAGCCTGTTCCAGCGCAACGAACGCCTCCCCGACGTCGGCCCACTCACTCGCCTCCCGATCGCCGAGATCATGTCCCCCAACCCCGACACCATCGACGCAAACCTGACCCTCGACGACGTCGTGACGACCATGCTCGCCCAGAACCGCCGCTGGGCCCCCGTCGTCGACGGGACCGCATACTTCGGACTCCTCGCAGTCACCGACGTCGTCAACATCCCCCGCAGCGAGTGGCCCAACATCACGGCGCGAGACGTCGCTCGAACCGACCTCCTCCCAGCCGCACCCGAGGACCCCGTCTCGACCGTCGCGACGCGCCTGCGCGCATCCGACAGCGGCGCCGTCGCCGTCACCACCGACGGTCGAGCGATCGGAGTGGTCACGCTGCGCGACCTCACCAACATCGAGGTGCTGCTCGATCGGCTCAGCGACGACAGCCCGCCCTGAACCTGTCCCGGTCCGATCGCTCATTCGAGCAACGGCCCGGGGTTGCTGTCGAGGACCCGCAGGACTTTGGAGGTGAGATCGACCGGGCTGTCGAACGCTCCGGCAGACCGGAACAGGGCGGCGACGTCGTGGAGGTCGTGAATCTGGCGCTTGGCGTCGTCCAGCGTGGATCGTGCGACGAAACGCAGCCGGTCGGGTTGCACGCGCCCGTGTTCGATGGCGATGTCGACGCGTCGTTGACAGCGACACGCCGCCGACGGGTTCACGACGCCGCAATGGCGGGTGACGGAGTCCCGGATGCGGCGTCGCACGCGCGAGAGCCGCTTGCGGTAGACGTCGTGAGTGACGCCGACGATCTCGGCGGCTTGTTCGCCGTTCAGTGCGAGGACGTCGCCGAGGATGAACACGAGGCGTTCGTCTCGGTCGAGGCATTGCATCACCGCGAGCGTGCAGCCGATCCTCACCTCCTCGGCCAACAGCTCGGCGTCAGGACACTCCGAGTCGGTGTTTGCCAGCCCGTCGAGCAGATCGGCAGCGAACAAATCGAACGTCAGACGCGCTCGTTCGGTTTCCGATACCCGCCTCCGCATGTACAGCCGTGCCGCGACGCGGTAGGCCCACGTCGACAGGCTCGATTCGCCGCGGAAGCCGGCGAGGTTCGTCATCACCGCGATCAGCGCTTCTTGCGTGGCGTCCTCCGCGTCGTCACGGTCCCAGAACATCGACGTCGCCAGCCGATGGAGTGGACCGCGTAGTGATTCCATCACGCTGCCGAGCGCTTCGCGGTCACCATGACGGGCCCGCTCCACGAGGTCAGCATCGCTCACAACGGACACTCGACCTCGAGTAGCGCCTTGAGCGCTACGAGCTCGTGCGACAACGCCCGCACCTGGGCGGCGAACATGTCGTCGGGCATCCCGGTGGGCTGCGCTTGCGTGAACGTGAACAGCGCGCCGCGGTCAACAGCAACGACCCGAGTCCACGCGGTGGTGGTGATCCCGGGAGCTGGAGCCATCACGAAGTCGACGGTACCGGTCGCCGGGTTGGTGACGATGTCGGTCGGGATCCGATCACCGGAGCCGGTCGTGACGATCCATTGCTCCCCACTGGATCGCACGTCCTTGGCGAACCCGATCGCCCACCGCGGCAAGTTCGCGCCGTCCGCCATGAAGGTCTGCACTCGTGCCGGATCGGCCTCGATCTCGATGGTCTGGGTGTCGTGCGTGGACAAGATGTCACTCCTCATGGTTTCGTCACACCGATCGGTGCGTCGTCCATGAGTTAGAGGCAACGAACCCGATGTTGTGACACGAGATCGTGTTTCGTGGCCGCGAACGGGTACTTGCCGGAGTTGTGCCGACGTGGCCGGCTACCGGGAACCTTGTGCTGACGAGCTGCGTCAGCTGGTGCCAGGGAACACGCCCGCCAGCGGCCCGAGGATGCGGGTGTACGCGCCGGTCAGGAGCAGGACGCCCAGCACGACGAGCACAGCTCCGGCGGCCGGTTCGACCCGAGCGGACAACCGGCGCAGCCGCACGAGTCGCGTCGGCCACGACTCCACGGCGAGCGCAGCGGCGACGAACGGAGCGCCGACACCGAGGGCGTATGCCCCGAGCAGTGATGCGCCGTGCAACGGGTCGGCGGCGCGGGCCGCCACGATCAGCGCCGCGCCGAGCAGCGGCCCGACGCACGGGGTCCAAGCCGCGCCGAATGCAATTCCCATCACCAGCGGGCGAGCGACGTGGCCGGTTGCAGGAATCCTGGCAAGGATCCGACGT
>DASUEW010000705.1:0-2375 GCA_036274875.1 Ilumatobacteraceae bacterium | reverse complement strand
GGTGGCGGGCAGCACCGACAGCCCGTACACCGATGGCGACCCGTGGGCGGCGATCGCAGCCGCCACGTCCAGGTCGACCGCGGGAGGTCGGCTGCTCGTACGGTCGGAGGCGGTTGCACCCCATCGGGCGCTCGCCCTCTTCCTCGGTGAGCTCGCCGCACCGGGAGGCGTGGCCCGCCGGATCGCCGTTGGCGCCGCCGCCGACCTGTGCCTGCTCGATGGACCGCTCTCCGACGTCCTCGCCGCGCCGAGCGCCGACCGCGTCGTGGCGACGTTTCGCGCCGGTCGTCGAATCCACGGTGGCTAATGCTTCCGTAGAGCGCCCAGCACTTCGTTGCGGACGCGGACCACCTTCACGGCCGGTCATCCGTCCCGAGCTGCCGAGCGGATGAGGGTGTGGATGAGGGGAATCGAACCCCGCATTCAGCTTGGGAGGCCAGCCACGGCGATTCACAACATCGCTGGTAGGAGTGCGTTTTCGACGCTAGCGCGCCGCTTCTCGCCCAAGCGGCATGGTCGTTGTGTCCCCCTTGTTCCAGTGAGGCTCCGCCTCGGACCTCCGAGGTGTGCCTGTACGCCCGGACTAGTACGGCGCGTATGGGAGTGAGCTTTCAGGCGCCGGCTGCGGGCTCGGCGTCGGCGGTGTGGACGTTGTAGACGGGCCAGCCGGATGCGCCGAGCTCGCGGGAGATGTTGCGGGCGGCTTCGCGGACGTCGTCGTGCAGCGACGGGGGCGGCGGCCATTCTGAGGACTGCAACACGACCGCGATGGCGCCGACGGCGGCGCCCGTGGCGTCGAAGATGGGGGCGGCGAGACTGGATTCACCGAGGACGGCTTCGTCGTGTTCGGTCGCGACGCCGGTGCGGGAGATCTCGGCGAGGTTGTCGGCCAGTCGTGCGGGGTCGACGATGGTTTCGCCGGTCATGCTGCGCAGTGCTGCGGTCGTACGGCCGTGGGTGCGGGGTTGGAAGGCGAGGAGTGCCTTGCCGAGCGCGCTGGCGTGGGCGGGGATGACGAAGCCGACTTCGGGCATCTGTCGGCTTCCGTCGGGGCGGGGTTCGTGGTGCACGACGATGACGTCGTCGAGCAACAGCACGCCGGCTCGGACCGAAGCGCCGGTGCGGCGGGCGAGCTCCTCGGCCCATTTCAGGGCGCGACTGCGGAACTCGAGGCTGTCGAGATAGACGCTGCTGAGCCGAAGCACGGCGGGGCCGAGCATGTAACGCAGCGACCCGGGCTCTTGTTCGACCATGCCGTGGTCGGCGAGGGTGCGCAAGATGCCGTGCACGGTCGAGTTGGGCAGGTCGAGCCGGGCCGCCAGGTCGCTGAGGCTGAGGCGGCGGGCGGCTTGGAGGGCGAGCAGGATGCGGACCGCTCGGTCGACGCTCTGGATCAACGTGGGGCGCCCTTTCTCGAACAGGCTCTTGACGACACGCTAGCACGCGAATAATGTCGGCACTCATTCGACAATGTCGAATACTCTTCGGTTTCCGACCGAAGTTTCACAATCGGGGATTCGGATGATCGGGGGATCACATGGATGAGAACACCACGTCGCAGAAGCTGGCGGCTGAGGTGCTGGGAACCGCGTTGCTCGTCTTCATCGGGGTGGGCGCGGTGCCGGCCACACTGATCGTGAACGGCGACACACCGTTCACGATGGCCGATCTGGGCGTGATCTCCTTCGCGTTCGGCACCGTCGTCATCGCAACCGTTTACGCGCTGGGCCACGTGTCCGGCAACCACATCAACCCGGCGGTCACCCTCGGGCTGGCCGTTACCGGCAAGTTCCCCTGGAGGGAGGTGCCCGGATACATCGCCGCCCAGGTCGTCGGAGCCACCATCGGCGCGCTCGCGATCGTCGGTGTGCTCGGCTCCAAGGCGCATGAGGTTGGGCTCGGAGTGGCATCGTTCAACGATTCCCTCGGCGTCGGCAACCTCCAGGGCTTCTGCGCCGAGTTCGTCGGCACGTTCATCCTGGTGTTCGTGATCTTCGGCGTCATCCACCGCAAAGCCGCACCCGGTTTCGCCGGCGTGGCGATCGGCCTCGTCGTGTTCGCCGCCATCATCCCGGTCGCGCCGGCGACGTCGGCCGCGATCAACCCGGCTCGCGTCACCGGCCCGATGCTCGTGCTCCAAGCGTTCGGAGGGAACGTCCACTGGGCACAGATGCCGGTGTATCTCGCCGCCGAGCTGTCTGCTGGTGTGATGGCAGCCGTCGCCTACACGGTGATCGCCCGCACGAGGCTCGACCGGACGGAACGCGTCGTGACCGAGGACTACGTCCCTGATTCGCTCATGGCCGAGTCGGTCGCCTGAGCGTCAAGATCGACACAGCCAAGATCGACATTGGAGGATTGCAGTCATGAAGAAG
>DASUEW010000704.1:0-2141 GCA_036274875.1 Ilumatobacteraceae bacterium | reverse complement strand
CCGATGAACACGTTGAGCACGGCGAGCAGGAACAGGATCCCCATCAACCCGGCCGCATCGCCGACATCGTCGCTGAGACCAGTGACACCGACGAGCGTCGTCGGTCTGGTCGACAGATCATCGTTCGTCCCGTTCAGGTGGGTGAAGACGTTGACCGGGTTGAGCACCTTGATGACGCCCTTCGACGACTCCCACGCGGTCGGGAAGATGTCGGTGACGCTGTTGACGGCCGCGCCGGCGATCGAGTGATCCACCGTCTCGAACACGTCGCGGGAGGAGACGCCGACGAACGGCTTGCCCTCTAGCTCCGATTCCTGGTCGGTGTTCCGCGCGACCGTAACCGGGATCGACAACGGCTCGCCGTCGCGCACGACGTCGAAGACCGCGGTGTCGCCGGGCGCCATTCGTTGCACCGCGTCGCCGAGATCGTCGGGGCTGTTGACGTTCGAGCCGCCGATCGCGAGCACGATGTCGTCGCCGCGGATGCCCGCCGCGTCGGCCGGGCCGTCGGGGAGCACGAAGTCGATGTCGACGCCCCCACGCTCGACCTGTTCACCGTCGATCGAATAGACGACGAACAGGAGCAGGACCGCCATGATCATGTGCATGATCGAGCCGGCGGAGATCACGAGCAGCCGCTTGGGGAAGCTCTGCTGACGGTAGGTGCGGGACTCGTCGGCCTCCGGCACCTCGTCCATGTTGTTCATGCCGATGATCCGGACGAAGGCGCCGAGTGGGAGCGCGCGTACCCCGTACTCGGTCTCGCCGCGCCGGAAGCTCCACAGGCGCGGCCCGAACCCGATGAAGAACTGGGTCGCCTTCATGCCCGTCCACTTGGCGGTGATGAAGTGGCCGAGCTCGTGGAAGAAGATCGCGATCAGTACGCCGACCACGAAGACGAACCACCACACGTTGAACACCGCCAGCACCGCGATCAATCCAACGACGCCGAGCACGCCGAGCGCGCCGCGCCAACCACCGACCAGCTCGTCGTCGGCTGACTCGGTCACCGATCCACCGGCGACGACCTCGTTCTGAAACCTTTCGTACCTGCTCACGTGGTGATCTCCTCGATCACTAGATCGGCTGCCCGCCGTGCCGCTTGATCCGCAGCCTTGACATCGTCGATCGTACGGGGCAATTGGTCATCATGCCGTGCGAGAACTGCAACGCACACGTCAGGGATCTGATTCCACCGGATTCGCCCGGTGAGAAAGGCGTCGACGGCAACCTCGTTGGCAGCGCTCAACCAGGCCGGGGCGCTGCCCCCGATGCGACCGGCTTCGTAGGCGAGCGGGAGACATCGGAACGTCGCCGTGTCGGGGAGCTCGAAGTCGAGCCGGCCGAGCAGCGCCCAGTCGATGCGGCCGAACGGTGTGGCGATTCGCCTCGGATGACCGAGCGCATAGCCGATCGGGAGGCGCATGTCGGGCATGCTGAGCTGGGCGATCGTCGATCCGTCGATGAACTCGACCATCGAGTGCACGATTGATTGCGGGTGGACGACGACCTCGATCTGGTCGTATGGCGTACCGAACAGCTCGTGGGCCTCGATCACCTCGAGCCCCTTGTTCATCAGCGTGCTGGAGTCCACTGTGATCTTCGGTCCCATCGCCCAGGTCGGATGGGCGAGCGCGTCGTCGATCGAGACCGATGCCAACGCCGCGGCCGAATACCCACGGAACGGCCCGCCGCTGGCCGTGAGCACGATGCGCGCCACCTCGCGCCCCGCGTCGGTCGACGCCCGCAGGCACTGGTGGACCGCACAGTGCTCGCTGTCGACCGGGATCAGCTCGGCGCCCGGGATCGCGCGCAACGGCTGCACCACCGGCCCGGCAGCGATCAGGCTCTCCTTGTTGGCGAGCGCCAGCCGCTTCCCGGCGGTCAGGGTGGTGACGGTGACGGGGAGCCCGGCGAACCCGACGACGCCGTTCACCACGACGTCGGCCGGCTCGACGAGCGCCGTGAGGTCGTCGACGACATCGGCGAACGGCAACGAGGCCGCCACCTCGGCGCGGCGGCCGGCATCGGCGACGGCTACCAGCCGAGGGCGGAACTCTCGAGCCTGGGCGATGAGCGCCTCGGCCGATGACCCCACCCCGAGGCCGACCACCTCATACGCGTCGGGGTCGGCTCGCACG
>DASUEW010000703.1:0-7832 GCA_036274875.1 Ilumatobacteraceae bacterium | reverse complement strand
GCCGCTCATCGCCGTTCGCGCGGTGGCCTCGCTCGACGAGGCGCTGGAACGGGCCAACGCGGTGCCGTTCGGGCTGACCGCAGGCCTGTTTGCGACCGACCGATCCGAGATCGATCGCTTCCTCGACCGCATCGAGGCCGGCGTCGTCTACGTCAACCGCGCCGCCGGCGCCACGACCGGCGCCTGGCCCGGCGTGCAGCCGTTCGGGGGATGGAAGCGGTCGGGCACCGCCGGCAAGGCGGGCGGCGGCCCGTACTACCTGCAGCAGTACCTGCGTGAGCAATCGCGCACCATCGTCTCCTGAATCGCGCGCCGCCATCGAGCGCCTCGGTCACCGTCCTCCGCGTGGGGAGCGGAACACGGTGACGAAGGCGAAGGAGGGGGTTGGCGATCAGGCCGTGCCGCGGATGAGCGACAGCACGCGGTCGACGGGGAGGCCGGGGGCGGTGTGGCCGTCGACGCCGGTGACTGTGTCGGCGACGAACAGTGCGTTGGTGACGGACTCCTCGGTGGCGTCGACGACGGCGGCGAAGATGTCGTTCAGCGAGCCGTCGCCGACGAGCTCGATCGACACCCGACCGGATGTGCCGCGCGGCAGGCGGTTGGTGGTCGAGACCGCGCAGAAGATGTCGCCGCTTCCGTTGTGAGCCACCGAACCGACCCGCGCCAGCCCGAGCCCGACGCGGCGGGCGACGCGGGTCAGTTGGCGGGCGTCGAGCGGGATGTCGGTGACGACGACGCCGATGCAGCTGCCACCCGCGTCGAGTGTGGGCGCCGCCACCCGCTCGGCGGCGAGCGTCTCGCCGACCGGCATCCCACCGAGGCGCAGAAGCCGCATCCCGCCGAAGTTGCAGAGCAGCAGCACGCCGACCGTGCCGAGTCCGTCGAGCACCCGCGATGCCGTGCCGATGCCGCCCTTGTGTCCCATCGTCACCATCCCCGTGCCGGCGCCGACCACGCCCTCTGACACCGGTCCGTCCTCGACGCTCGAGATCGCCTCGCGGACGCGCTCGACCGTGACCCATCTCTGGCGGATGTCGTCGAGCCACGTGTCGTCGCACTCACCGGCGACCGGGATCACCACCTCGTCGGCGCCGGCTTCGATCATCACGTCGACGATCGCGTCGTAGGCGCGCCCGACCGATGGTGTGCCGGTGAGCACGATCGGTGTCTCGAGGATGCCGCGTTCGACGATCTCGATCGATCCGGTCAGCTCGCCGGCGCCGTTCAGGACTGCCGTGCCGGCGGCCATCGGGCGGCGGTGCATCTCGCCCGGGTCGTCGAGGACGATCGCGGTCACACCGGTGCGGGCGATGCCGTCGGGCTCGTCGTGCCAGATCGTCACGTGCCCGACGCGCACGTCGGGCACGTCGGTGATCACGTCGAGCGGGCCGGTCGGATACGACCCGAACGACAGTCCGAGCTCGCGGGCGCGCTGACGGGGGAGCGGCGGTGGCATGCGGCGCAGATTACGGCGCGAAGGCGAACCACTAGCTTCCGGCGGGTGGCGCTGAGCATGCCCGCCGTCTGGACACCGCGTCACCGCGGGCACGCCCCGAACGGCGGCTACTGGCTGGGCGTGCGCGAGACCGGCGACGAGGAACCAGAACGCGGCGACAGGCTGCACGATCAGTTGCGTGACGCGGGCGTCACGATCGTCGACGCGCCGGATCTCGGCCTCGATCCGATCACGGCCGTGCACTCAGCGGACTTCGTCGACTTCATGTCGCGCGCCTACTCGGCATGGGTCGCCGAGGGTCATCTCGACGATCCGGGGCAGCCGCAGGTCGTGCCGTACCTGTTCGCGACCGCGGGCTTCGCGGCGAGGTACGTGGCTGGTTGGCGCCCGGCGACGATCCGGGCCGAGGTCGGCCTGTACGCGATGGACACGATGTCGCTCATCAGCGAGGGGACGTTCGACGCCGCCTGCGCCGCGGTCCACGCCGCGGTCCACGCCAGTGACCTCGTGCTCGGCGGCGGCCGGGCCGCGTACGCGGCGGTGCGCCCGCCCGGTCACCACGCGGGTCCCGCCTTCTTCGGCGGCTCGTGCTACTTCAACAACGCCGCCGCGGCCGCCCAGCGGCTCCGCGACGGCGGCGTCGAGCGAGTCGCGATCGTCGACATCGACGCCCACCAGGGCAACGGCACGCAGGAGATCTTCTGGGAACGAGCCGACGTCCTGTATGCGAGCGTTCACGTCGATCCGGCCGCCGGATGGTTCCCGCACCTCGTCGGCCACGCCCACGAGATCGGTGAAGGCGACGGCGAGGGAGCGACCCTCAACGAGCCGATCCCGCCCGGATCGGGCGACGAACCATGGCTCGCCGCGCTCGGACGCCTGTGCGACGCGGTACGACGTCACGCGCCGGACGCAGTGGTCGTGTCGCTCGGCGTCGATGCCGCGGTCGACGATCCCGCGGCGCCGCTGCTCGTCACCGCCGACGGATTCACGGCAGCAGGGGGCGCGCTGGCAGCACTCGGCGTTCCGACCGTGTTCGTGCAGGAGGGCGGGTACGACCTGCCCCAACTCGGCCCGCTCGTGCTGGCCGTGCTCGAAGGCTTCGAACGCATCGTGTAGGGCGCGAGGCCGCATGAACGCAGCGGCGGGGCCTTCCCGTCAAGGCCCCGCCACCGACCGAGGGGTTGCCCAGTCACCGTAGAGAATGGACACAGATCTGAGGTGTCGGGCGGATGACCACCGTGTGATCACTCGATGAAAGGTCGCGGTTCGCCTCGATATGCCGGTGGACGGAGATGACGATGTGCGTCGCCGGGACGAGCTTGCCGGTCGCGAACGGTGATAGGAAGGGGATCGCCACGACGGATTCCGGCGCTGCGGCGCCCTGCCACCTCTGGGGAGAGACACATGACGAGGCGCCTCATCGGTGCCGGCCTGCTCGCCGGTGTCGCATCGACGCTGTTGGTCGTGCCGAACGCGGCGGCGCAGGACGAGTCGCAGATCACGCTCACCGTCGGTCTGCTCCAGGACCTCGACAGCCCGAACGTCACGGCTGGGTTCCTCGTGTCGTCGTACGAGCTGTGGAACCTGCAGTACGCCACGCTGACCGACAAGGCCGCCGACGACTTCGCGACGATCCCCGGCCTCGCCGAGTCGTGGGAGGCGTCCGACGACGGGTTGACGTACACGTACACGTTGCGCGAGGGGCTCGAGTGGTCCGACGGTGAACCGCTCACCGCCGAGGACATCGCGTGGACGATCAACACGTCGCGCGACCAGGAGTGGATCAACCATTCGGCGACCACCGTCAACCTCGACGCAACCGCCGTCGACGAACGGACGGTCGAGATCGTCAGCTCGGTTCCCGACCCGAAGCTCCCGACGATGGACGTCTACATCGTCCCCAAGCACGTGTGGGAGCCGATCTCCGAAGGCGACATCACCACCTACGAAGCGCTCGACGGCGTCGGATCCGGACCGTTTACGTTGCAGGAGTGGCGGTCGGGCCAGTCATGGACGATGGTGGCCAACCCCAGCTACTGGAAGGGCGAACCGGTCATCGACCAGGTCGTGTTCCGCATCTTCACCAACCCAGACGCGATGGTGGCCGCGCTGCAGCAGGGTGAGATCGACGCCGCCCACCTGATCCCTTCGTCGAGCTTCCAGGAGTTGCAGGACGATCCCGACATCGTGGCCGTGCCTGGTGCGCAGGGCGGGTTCACCGAGCTGGGCATGAACGGGATGGCCGGTGGCATCGGCGACGGTCACCCAGCCCTGTTGGACCTCGACGTCCGCCATGCGATCCACCACGCCATCGACAAGGACGTGATGTTCGATCGGGTCGTGCTCGGTCTCGGCGAGAGGGGCGTCGGGCTGTCCGTCTCGCCCGATCCGGCCTGGAAGCCCGACATCCCCGAGGATGAGCAGTACGGCTACGACCCCGACGAGGCGCGCCGGCTACTCGACGAGGGCGGCTATGTCGACACCAACGGCGACGGGATCCGCGAGATGCCCGACGGTGGGGAGGAGCTCGTGTTCCGCTACGCCGAACGGTCCGAGTCCGAGCAAGGCCCCGCGATCCGCGATTTCGTGACCGGCTTCCTCACCGAGATCGGGATCGGCACCGAGGTGTCGTTGTACGACGACACCCAGCTGACCGACGTCATCGGGTCGGGCGAGTACGACCTGTTCTCGTGGGGCTGGACCCCGTTCGTCGATCCCGACCCGATGCTGTCGTACTTCACGTGCGCCCAGGTCACCACCGACATCGAGTCGATCGGTTACAACGACGCCAACTGGTGTGACGAGCGCTACGACGCGCTGTACGAGCAACAGAAGGTCGAGCTCGACCGCGACGCGCGGATCGAGATCGTGCACGAGATGCTCGAGCTCTTCTACCACGAGTCGACGTACGTCGTGTTGTACGAGGATGCCGACACCCAGGCCTATCGCACCGACCGGTTCGAGGGCTGGTTGCAGCAGCCGGCCGAGACGGGTCCGGTGCTGTTCTCCAACTCGTCCCCGACCTACGTCAACCTTCGGCTCATCGACGGTGGCGGTGACGACGACGGCGGCGGCGGACTCGGAGTGGCCTTCGTGGTCGCGGCCGCCGCGGGTGTCGTGGCGATCGGTGGTGCCGGAGTGGTGGCGGTGCGCAGGCGTTCGTCGCGCGACGAACGCGAGTAGTTCGGCGTGAGAGCCCGGTATGTCGTCGGCAAGGTCGGCGGTTCGATCGGCACGCTCGTGTTCGTGCTCGTGTTCAACTTCTTCTTGTTTCGCGTCGTCAACGACGACCCGACGGCCAGCATGTTCAGGGGCCGCAACCTGACGCCGACCCAGATCCAATCCCTGCGCGAGCAGTTCAACCTCGACGGGTCGAAGCTCGAACAGTTCGGCGCCTACGTGCGCGAGACCGCGCAGGGCAACCTCGGCGTCTCGCTTCTGAGCCGGCGCCCTGTCAGCACCGAGATCCGCGAGGCGATCTGGCCGACGATCCTGCTCGTCGGCACGGCAACGACGGCAGCGATGGTGATCGGCATCCTGCTCGGGATCCACGCCGGGTGGCGCCGCCGGAGTGCGTTCGACGTCGGGTCGACCACGTTCTCGATGTTCACCTACTCGGTGCCCGACTTCTGGCTCGGCATGTTGCTGCTCGGTCTGTTGGCAGTGAGGTTCGATCTGTTCCCGACCGGAGGCCTGGAGGATCCCGGCACGACGGCGACCGGGCTGTCGCTGCTGATCGACCAGGCGCACCACATGGCGCTCCCGGCGATCACGCTCGCGCTCGCGTACCTCGGCGAGTACGCGATCGTCATGCGGTCGTCACTCCTCGACACCGTGCGCGAGGACTACCTCCAGCTCGCGCGCGCCAAGGGTCTGCGCGATGCCGACGTGCGCCGCCACCACGCGGTGCCGAACGCGCTGTTGCCGGTCATCAGCCTGTCGGCGCTCAACTTCGGGTACGTGCTGTCGGGCGCGATCGCGGTCGAGTCGATCTTCTCGTGGCCGGGCCTCGGTCAGGCGACGCTCGAAGCGATCCGCGGGCCCGACTTCCCGGTGCTCCAAGGCCTGTTCCTGCTGTTCAGCGCGGCGCTGATCGTCGCCAACCTCGCCGTCGACCTGCTCTACGGCTACCTCGATCCTCGGGTGGCTGGCCGATGACCGGCGTGCCGAATGAGACCACCGACGACGTCCCAGCCGACGTTCCAGACGCTGTCGCCGACGGCGGCACCGAGGTGTCGCCGGCCAGCATCGTGTGGGCGCGCCGCCGGCGGGCGCTCGCCGACGTCGGCCTCCGGTTCCGTCGCGACCGGCTGGCGGTCGCGGGGCTGGTCGTGTTGGTCGTGTTCGTGGCACTGGCGCTACTCGCGCCCCTGCTCAGCGACCGTTCGGGACTCAGCGCAGTCGCCTCGAGCGACAACCCGACGTGGGCCCGCCCGAGCGGCGACTTTCCGCTCGGCACCGACAACCTCGGGCGCAGCGTCGCCGCGCAATTCGTGTGGGGCTCGCGCATCAGCCTGTTCGTCGGCCTGATGGCGACGCTGCTCACGATCGCCATCGGCTCGATCGTCGGGATCGTGTCGGGGTTCTTCGGGCGCTGGACCGACGCCGTCCTGATGCGCGTCACCGACTGGTTCCTCGTCGTCCCGTTCCTCCCGCTGGCGATCGTGCTCGCCGCGGTGCTCGGGCGATCGGTGTGGAACATCATCTTCGTGATCGGGATCACGTCATGGCCATCGACGGCGCGCCTCGTGCGCGCCCAGGTCCTGACGGTCAAGGAGCGGTTGTACGTCGACCGCGCTCGCGCCCTCGGTGCCGGCCGGATCCACGTCATCAACAAGCACGTGTTACCGAACGTCGCGCCGCTGATCCTCGCCAACACCACGCTCGCCGTGCCGATCTCGATCCTCACCGAGACCACGCTCTCGTTCCTCGGCCTCGGCGACCCGACCCAGGCTTCGTGGGGCAAGACACTCGAAGAGGCGTTCCGCGCCGGTGCGATCAACCGTGAGGCCTGGTGGTACTACCTCCCCGCCGGTCTTGGCATCGTCGCCGTCGTGTTGGCCTTCACGATGTTCGGGCGGGCGCTGGAGGAGATCCTCGACCCGCGGCTGCGTGAACGATGAGCGAGCTCGAACAGCCCCGCACCACCGGCAATGGCTTGCTCGAGCTTCGCGACCTCTCGGTGACGTACCAGACCGAATCCGGGCCCGTCCCCGCGGTTCGAGGCGTGAACCTGGCGATCGAACCGGGCGACACGGTCGGTCTGGCGGGAGAGTCGGGCTGCGGAAAATCGACGATCGCCAGCGCCATCTTGCGGTTGCTGCCGAAGGGCACGCACGTCGGTGGCCAGGTGCTCCTCGACGGTGAAGACGTCTACGAGATGCGGCCGGGTCGCCTGCGGGCGGTGCGCTGGACGAGTGCGGCGATCGTGTTCCAGGGCGCACTGCACTCGCTCAATCCGGTCCACCGCGTGGGCGGCCAGATCGAAGAGGCGATCCTGGTGCACTCGAAGACGGGGCGCCAAGCCGCCAAGGCGCGCGTCGGCGAGCTGCTCGAGCAGGTCGGAATCCCGTCCCAACGGGCACGGGAGTATCCCCACCAGATGTCAGGGGGGCAGCGCCAACGCGTCTTGATCGCGCTGGCGCTGGCCTGCGAGCCAAAGCTCCTCATCGCCGACGAGCCGACGACCGCGCTCGACGTGATGGTCCAAGCGCAGGTGCTGGCGCTGCTCGCCGAACTGCAGCGCGACCACGGGCTGGCGATGTTGTTCATCACCCACGACCTGTCGGTGCTCACGTACGCGTGCCAGCGGCTGGCGGTCATGTACGCGGGGCGGATCGTCGAAGAAGGCGCCAGCGGTGAAGTGTTCGTCGACCCGCAACATCCGTACAGCCGGGCGCTCGCCGAGGCGTTCCCGACGATCGGCGACCAGTCGTCGCGCATGAACCCGAGCGGGCTGGCGGGCGACCCGCCCGATCCGACCGACCTGCCGCCCGGTTGCCCTTTCCATCCGCGCTGCGATCGCGCGATCGAGATCTGCTCGACCGACGACGTCCAGTTGATGCCCGCCGGCACGGGACGGCGCGCCGCGTGTGTGCACGTGAGGGCCCTCCGTGGCTGACGCCGCGCCCGTCTGCTCGTCGGCCGACGCAGCGGCCGCCTCGCTCCTCGAGGTCCGCAACCTCGAGGTCACATTTGCCTCGCGCCGCGGGCTCGTGCACGCCGTCGACGGCGTCGAGCTCGACGTCCGTCGCGGCGAGGTGCTGGCGCTCGTCGGTGAGTCCGGGTGCGGTAAGACGACGCTGATCCGGTCGATCCTCGGCCTCGAGCGGATGTCGGCCGGCACGGTCGCCTTCGACGGGTCACCCGT
>DASUEW010000702.1:0-5769 GCA_036274875.1 Ilumatobacteraceae bacterium | reverse complement strand
TCCGTGCGCTGGGCGACCCGACGCGGATCCTGATCCTCAACCTGCTCGCTACCGCCGAACGACCGATGTCGGTCGCCGAGATCGTCGAGGCTGTCGACGTCGGCCAGTCGACCGTCTCGCACCACCTCAAGATCCTCGGCGACGTCCGCTTCCTGCTCGTCGAGCGCGAGGGCACGTCGAGTTGGTGGCGGATCAACGAACGCTGCCTCGACTGCTTCCCCACCGCCGCCGAGCTCGTCATGGGCCGACTGCCGACCCACGCCCCATGGGACCAACCACTCGACTGCGCACCCACACCGACACGGAGGACACGATGACCAACACCCGCGACCCGATCCACATCCAAGTGCAAGAGCACTACGCCGCCGCCGCCAACGTCGCCGCGGCCGGAAGCGCGGCGTGCTGCGGCCCCGACAACAGCCAGTGGGGCACCGCCCACTACGACGACCTCACCGAGCTCCCCGACGCCGCCGCGCTCGCCAGCCTCGGCTGCGGCAACCCCACCGCTGTTGCCGACCTCTCCGCCGGCGAGATCGTGCTCGACCTCGGTTCAGGCGGCGGGATCGACGTGCTGCTGTCGGCCAAGCGCGTCGGACCGACCGGCTACGTCTACGGGCTCGACATGACCCCGGAGATGCTCGACCTCGCCCGCCGCAACGCCACCGAGGCAGGTGCCACGAACGTCGAGTTCCTCGAGGGACACATCGAAGACATCCCGCTCCCCGACGCATCCGTCGACGTCGTCATCTCGAACTGTGTCATCAACCTCTCACCCGACAAGCCGGCCGTGTTCGCGGAGATGCACCGCGTGCTCAAACCCGGCGGCCGGATCGGCATCAGCGACGTCGTCACCGACGATCGCCTGACGGCCGACGAACGGCTCGAGCGCGGCTCCTACGTCGGATGCATCGCCGGCGCGCTCCCCATCAGCGAGTACCAGAACGGTCTCGAACACGCCGGGTTCGTCGACGTCGCGATCACGTTGACCAACACCGTCGGCGACGGCGTCCACAGTGCCATCGTGAAAGCTGCCAAGCCACCCGCGCCCTGAACCCGCTCACGAGCTGTGGTGACGCTCCTGCGAGCTCACCGCCGCGGATCGGTCTCGGCGTCATGGGCGTCGATCACCCGCTGCAGCCCGTCGCTGATCGCGCGCTGCTGCGCAGCTGTCAGGTGCCGTGTGAAATGCTCCTCGATGCCGGCCAAGTAGACCGGGGCCGCTTTCCTCAACGCCGCACGGCCATCGGTGGTGATGGTGGCGAGCGTGGCACGCCCGTCATCTGGGTCAGGCACGCGCTCGGCGAAGCCGGCCGATTCGAGCTCGGTCACGATGCGACTCACACGTGTCCGAGACAGCACCGCTCTGAGACCGAGCTCCTGCATGCGGAGCCGTCGATCGGGTGCGGCGTTGAGCTCCAGGAGGACGTCGTACCAGGTGAGTGAGATCTGGCCCGCCGCGTCGAGATCGCGTTCGATGGCGCGCATCGCACGGCTCTGGGCGAGGAGCACCGCTCGCCATGCGGCGACCGGATCTGGTTGGTCGGGCACGACATCCACACTACCCTATTGCGTGCGTCCGCACGCAATAGTATGATGCGTGCACAAGCACGCATCATAGGGCGCTCGCGACGGATGCTCGAAACGGAGGACATCTCATGACCGCAACACGTTCCATCAATGGCATCGAACTGCCGGCCGCGGGATTGTGGTCCGTCGATCCCGGGCACGCCGAGGTCGGCTTCGTCGGACGCCACTTCGGACTCACCAAGGTCCGCGGCCGGTTCACCGGCGTCGCCGCCACCGTTGTCATCGCGGACGAGATCGCGGCGTCGAGCGTCGAGGTGGTCATCGACATGGCCTCGGTCAGCTCAGGCGATCAGAGCCGAGACGACCATCTCCGTTCGGCGGACCTCTTCGACGTCGAGAACCACCCCGTGGCCACGTTCCGTTCGGCCGGCATCGTCACCAACGGTTCGTCGGGCTCGATCGCCGGTGAGCTGACGATCAAAGGCGTCACCCGGCCGGTCACGCTGGACGTCGAGTACCTCGGCCATGTCACCGACCCGTGGGGCGGCGAGCGCGCCGTGTTCAGCGCGAACACCACGATCAACCGTGAGCAGTGGGGCCTGACCTGGAACATGCTCCTCGAAGCCGGCGGCCTGCTCGTGTCGAAGGAGATCCGCCTCGAGATCGAGGTGGAACTGGTCCGACAAGCCGCGTGAGCTGACCTCGGACTCCTTTCGACGGAGTGGCCGGTGGCGCCAGTTCGCGTCGGACCTCACCGATCGGGTAGCACAGCGGACGGAGTGCCCGAACGTCGGGTCGTCGTCGCATCAGGGAGTTGTCCGAACCATGACCCTCGACTACTGCTCGGTCATCGAAGGTGAATCGTCGCGCCTCGTCACTGCCCTCGAAGCGAACCGTGACGGCAAGATCCCGTGGTCCGACCGCTGGACGGTCGCCACGTGCGCGAAGCACGTGGGTGGCACCCATCACGTGGTCGCCAAGGTGATCGAGGACCGGCCGACGGCGAGCTTCGAGTTGTTCGCCTCACTCGACACTCCGGACAAACGCGATCCGGGCCTCGCGGCTTGGGTCGCCGAAGGGACCGCCGCACTCGTCACACAGTTGCGAGCCACGGATCCCGCGGCCGAATGCTGGTCGTGGCATCCGGACGGGCGAAGTGCCGGCTTCTGGGCACGGCGGATGGCACACGAGTCACTGGTGCATCGTTGGGACGCCGAGGCCGGAGCGGGCATCGCCGGTGCGGCGATGGACCCGATCGCCGCCGCCGACGGGATCGACGAGTACCTCGACGTCTTCGTCGCCGTCACGCGTGGGCTTCGAAGCTCCCCCGCCGGCCCGTCCATCAACTTCGAGTGCACCGACACCGGCGACAGCTGGTTCCTCCAGCTTCCGAGCGACGGCGCACGCGTGGTCACCCGCGAACCGGTCGACTGCGAGGTCCACCTGCGCGGTCCGGCCGAAGGCCTGCTGCTCGTGGCGTGGGGTCGCCTGCGACCCGACGTCGCCGGGGTCAAGGTGCTCGGCGACTCCGCCCACCTGAGCCGCTGGAACGAGCTGATCCCACCGATGTGAGCCGGCGATGCGCCGCCCGCACCGCGGTCGTCGAGTCGTGAGCGTACGATCGGGATGTGAGCGACGTCTGGCCCCGGCTGCCGGTCGCCGAGTGGCAGGCGACGCGCGACACGTTGCAGCTGTGGACGCAGATCGTCGGCAAGGTCCGTATGGCCCGCACGCCGTTGATGTCACACTGGTGGAACGTGCCCCTGTACGTGACCGCGAGGGGGCTGTCGACGTCGATGATCCCTGCCGGCGAGCGCGGGTTCCAGATCGACTTCGACTTCACGACCCACCGTCTCGACCTCGTCGTCAGCGATGGCGAGCTGCGCACGATGCCACTCGAAGCTCGCCCGGTCGCCGACTTCTACGCCGAGGTGATGGCGATGCTCGACGACGTCGGGTTGTCGACACCCATCTGGACGATGCCCGTCGAGATCCCCGACGCGATCCCGTTCGACGAGGACCACGTCCACGCCGCCTACGACCGCGACCAGGTGGAGCGGTTCTGGCGTGCGCTGATCGAGATGGTCCGCGTGCTGGAGCAGTTCCGCTCCGAGTTCATCGGCAAGGTCAGCCCCGTGCACCTCTTCTGGGGAGCGCTCGATCTCGCGGTCACGCGCTTCTCGGGCCGACCCGCGCCGCCCCATCCCGGTGGAGCGCCGAACTGCGGTCCACACGTGATGCTCGAGGCCTACTCCCACGAGGTCAGCAGCGCCGGTTACTGGCCCGGTCCCGACGGTGAAGGCATCTTCTACTCGTATGCCTACCCGGAGCCCGACGGCTATCGAGATCAGCCGATCGCACCGGCCGCCGCCCACTTCGACGAGACACTCGGCGAGTTCGTGCTGCCCTACGAGACCGTCCGCACCGCGCCCGACCCCGACGCCGTGCTGCTCGACTTTCTCCACTCCACCTACGCGGCGGCTGCCGAGACGGCCCGTTGGAACCGCAAGGAGCTCGAACGCTGAACCCGGCCGACATCTCCTGCACTCACCTCGCCACGATCTCCGACGTCGCGCCGTCCAGCCCAGGCTGTGAGGACTGCTTGCGCATGGGCGGCCGATGGATGCATCTACGCATCTGCATGAGCTGCGGCCACATCGGCTGTTGCGACAACTCGCCCAACCATCACGCCACGGCCCACTGGCACGAACACCGCGACCACGCCATCATCCGCTCGTACGAGCCCGGCGAGGACTGGTGGTGGTGTTACCCCGACGAGTTGTTCTTCGAGATCGACGACGCGCCGTCCGCGCCCAGCCATCCCTGAACGGGCGACGGCGTCACGTCACTGTGCGCGGCGTGGTCGGCGATGGCGTGTGCCATGCGGCGGAAGATGAGCCAGTGGAACGGCAGCATGGTGTACCAGTAGAGGCGCCCGAACAAGCCCTTGGGGGCAAAGAACGCCACCTGGTGCAGCCGCAGAACGTTCGGCTCGTCGCCGGGTTCGATGCGCCACGTCAGCCACGCTTTGCCGGGGACCTTCATCTCCGCCTGGAGCACCAACTGGTGGCCTGGCTCCACCTCGACGACGCGCCAGAAGTCCAGCGATTCGCCCGGCCGCAAGTCGACGGGATGGCGCCGGCCGCGCCGTAGGCCGGGCCCGCCGATGAGCTTGTCGGCGAACCCTCGCAGCGACCACGCCCAGTTCACGACGTAGTACCCGTGCTCCCCTCCGATGCGAGCGAACGCCCGGTAGAGATCGTCGGGCGTCGCCTTGCTCTCGACCGTCTGGTGGTCCTCGAAGATCGACCCGCCTGCCCAGTCGGGATCGCCGGGAATGGCATCGGCCGATGCGAACCCGGCGTCGGTCCAGCGGGTGTCGATCGCCTCGGCACGGGTGTGTCGGAGTGCGAGCTCGAGCGACGCTCGAAACGTCAGCGGCCGGTGCGGCACGAGGGTGTCGATGTCGTGGTTGGTCATCACCACCTCGTGGCGCAGCGACTCGATGAGCGGAACGGCGATGCGGGCCGGAAGCGGCGTGACCAAACCGACCCACCGGGACGAGAGTCGGGGGCTGAGCAGCGGAACCGGCACGATGATCCGGCGGGGCAAACCGGCCACCTCGGCATATGTCTGCATCATCTCGGCGTAGGTGACCACGTCGGGGCCACCGATCTCGAACACGCGATCGACGGTCTCGGGATCGTCGAGCACCGCGGTGAGGTAGTGGAGCACGTCACCGATCGCGATCGGCTGGCACTTCGTGCGCACCCAGCGAGGAGTGACCATCGCCGGCAGCACCTCGGTGAGGTACCGCAGCATCTCGAACGAGATCGATCCCGACCCGATGATCACCGCCGCCCGCAGCTCGGTGGTCGCCGTGCAGCCCGAGGCGAGAATCTCACCCACGCGGTGCCGGCTGGCGAGGTGCTTCGACAGGCCGTCACCGCTCCCCATGCCGCCCAGGTACACGATCCGGCGCAGCCCGGCAGCGTCGACCGCGTCGCGCACGTTGCGGGCTGCTGTCGCCTCGGTCACCGCGAAGTCTCCGCCCGTGCCGATCGAGTGGACGAGGTAGTAGGCGGCGTCGCAGCCCTCGAGGGCCGGCGCGACGGTGTCAGGTTCGAGCACGTCACCGGTGAACAGCCGCACGCGGTCGGACCACTCGTAGCGCTCGGCGCGCCCGGTCGACCGGGTCAGCACACGCACCTGGTGCCCGGCCCCGAGCAGCTTGGAGACCAG
>DASUEW010000701.1:0-8162 GCA_036274875.1 Ilumatobacteraceae bacterium | reverse complement strand
AGCGGCTGCAGCTGATGTGATGTGATGTGATGTGAACGGCTGGGAGATGTCATTGGGGTTTCGTATCCAATGACATTCCCCCGGTCGGCAATGCTCCGATCTCAGTCAAGGAATTGTCCGGCTGACTCTGTGGGCTCGATGTGGCCTCCGAAAGGGCGACATCCGCACACGTAGTGTTGGCACATGCCGGTGGCCGCATGAGCCTGATCGTCCGTTGGCGGTTGCTCTCGGTGCTGCTGGTCATGGGCGCGACCGCGTGCGGGGACCCCGAACCCGAGCCGGAAGCGTCGTCGGCGGAGACCGCTCCGGCGTCGTCCACCAGCGAGACGACCGCGACCGACAACGGCCCGACGAGGTCCGTCATCGAGACGACGACCCTGCCCGCCCCGCCGGACATCACGACGACCGTGCCTGGGCCCATCGCTGCGATCGACCGGGCCGAGGTCTATCTCGGCGCGACGACGGAGGTCTACCGGCGCACCCTGCCCGACGGCCAGGACTTCGTCGTCCGCCTCAGCACCGAATCGTACGCCGCGGTGTTCGGCCTCAGCTGGACGGCGCCCACGGGATCGGCCGAGCAGTGTCTCGGCGACCACGCGGCGTTCCTCGGGGTGCCGGGCGACATTGGGTCGTGGGGGTCGGCATGGGTCGCCGCACCATGGTCCGATACAGCAGACCCGACGCAGCCCGCGGTGCTGCAGTCATCGATGAGAGCTGCGGAGGACACCGTCCCCGCGACCCAGTTTCTCGTGGTGCGAACCGCCGCCGATGCAGCGGAGGTCGTGCTGCTCTCCGGCGGCGGCAGCGAACTCGACCGAGCACCTGTCGCCAACGGCGTGGCGATGGTCATGCTGGACCCGCAGACCCAGGACGAGGGCCAGACCGTGACAATGCTCCGCGTGGTGACCGTTGCCACCGACGGACAGCACTCGGCACCGTCGCCACTCATGCCGCTGCCCCCAGGGTCGAGTGGCCAGTCGGACTGCGGTCCGGGCCCCCCGCCTCAGCGCCCGATTCCCGCAGCAGGCGTGCAGCCCACCGACCCCGCCGCCGCAGAGGCACAGATCCGTCAGCGGCACGCGCTGCTCGTCGACCGCTCCGTTCCCGCCGATCACAAGCCCAACGATCTGCTCGATGACGACACCGGAGTGCAAACCGCCATCGCCTCGCTGGACGACGGCCCGTACCGCGACGTCGCCGCGAGTGCCTCCTACGCCATCGACGAGCTCGTGTTCACCACACCGGACGAAGCGTGGTTCCGTTACACGATCACCACATCGTCCGCGACCTACACCGACCGCTTCGGCACCGCCGTGTTCAACGGTGACGTCTGGCAGATCACACGAGCCACGATCTGCCAAGACCTGGCCCTCGCACTCTCCCCGTGTCTACCGAATCCACCGACGGTTGAGCCACCCTCGACGCCGGCGTGGGAAACCGCATGGCAGGAGTGGATCAGCCGAGCGATGCTGTACACGGGCAACGACGGCTGCGCTCCGCTCTCCCAGTGCTGAGAGCGGCCTCGACGACGGGTCGTCGGTCGTCGATGTGCCGCGTCCGGGCCGCCGCCGATCGCGGTGCCGCGATCGCGGTCCAGGTGTACTCGACCGGCCCGACCCTCGGGCTCGGTCGCGTCAGGCAACTGACATCGGTGCCGGCATCGTGCTCGATCCGAATGTGTTCACGTCCGCGGAACGCTTCTTCTCGCGCGACCAGGCGCCCCGTGTACGTTCCGACCCAGGGTTGTCTGCCGGGTCCGGGTCCATGTCGGCGCCGTGGTCCAGGTAGTGACCTCCGATCGCTGGCGCGCGGCGCCGGCCCAGACGCCGACACCCTGAGGAGACGACGTGACCGCCCAGACACCGACCCGAACGCTCCAGGATCTCCTGGACTCCGTTCCCAGCTTCGTCGACCACCTGTACAGCAACCGCAAGGGATCGGTCGTCAAGGACGCCGTGCTGCGCCAGCCTCCCGAATTCGTCGCTCCGGAGTTCACGACGTGGCGTGACGAGCAACTGGCGTGGCGCGAGGGGATCGCGTTCTACGACCAGTCGTTTCACATGACGACGACCTACGTGCGCGGCACAGACGCCCAGCGGCTCCTGTCGAGCGTGGCCGTGAACAGCTTCGAGACCTTCGGTGTCGGTCGCTCCCGACACTTCGTCTGCTGCAGCCCCGACGGCTACCTAGTCGGCGACGGGGTCCTCTACAGCGTCGCCCCCGAGGAGATGGTGCTGGTGGGTCGGGCGGCCGGCCACAACTGGTTGCGATTCTGCGCCGAGACCGGCGGCTGGGATGTGTCCATCGAGGCCGACGAGATCTTCTCCAACAATCCCGCCGGCCGGCGCACCGTGTACCGGTATCAAGTCGAAGGGCCCCGCGCCTTGGAGCTCGTCGACCAGCTCACCGGTGCTCCTCTGCCCGAGGCGCCGTGGTCGCACATCATGCCTGTCTCCATCGCCGGCCATCAGGTCTGGGCCATGCGGCACACGATGGCCGGCAACCCGGGGTGCGAGTTCTTCGGGCCCTGGGATGACGGTCCCGCGGTCAAGGAGGCGATCCTGAAGGCAGGGTCCGCATTCGAACTGCGCCGGGTCGGGTCGCTCGCATACTTCACGAACGCTCTGGAGCTGGGCTGGATCCCACGGCCCGTGCCGGCCATCTTCACCGGCGACGAGCTCCGCCCGTTCCGCGAGTGGCTGCCGTCGACCAGCGAAGAGGCAACCTGGGCTCTCGGCGGGAGCTTCAACGCGCCCGAGATTCAGGACTACTACTTCACGCCGTGGGAGCTCGGGTACGGCAATGTGGTCAAGTTCGACCACGATTTCGTGGGGCGAGAAGCGCTCGAACGAACAGCCGGCGACGACCATCGGCGGAAGGTGACGCTCGTATGGGACCCCGCGGACGTTGCTCGAGTCGTCGAGTCGTACATGCGGCCCGATGAGACCCCGGCGCTCTACATCGAGTTCCCGCGGGCGACGTATGCGACATGGCAGTACGACGCGGTCCACGACGACCAGGGACGAACGATCGGGGCCTCCACCTACACCGGGTTCAGCTGGAACGAACGGGCGATGCTCTCACTCGCAGTCGTCGAGCCCGAGTACGCCGAGCCGGGGACACGCGTCTCGGTGCTCTGGGGCGAACCGGAGGGCGGCGCCAAGAGCCCTTGGTTGGAACCCCACCGCCAGGTGGAGATCGGCGCAACCGTCGCTCCGGCTCCGATCGGGAAGAAATAGCGGCTCGTCGAAGGAGTCGTCGTGCACGCCCAAGGTGACAGGACGGCCTGTCGTTGGGCGCAGGATCGACTGTCAACTCGTGCGTCGGACAGGCAGGCCCTCGCCGGGATCGGGTGTCCGAATCGCCCGGCCCCGGTTCAGTAGCTGAACTGGGAGACCAGAGTCTGCAGCTCGAAGGCCATGCGGGCGAGCTCGGTCGCCGCCCGCTGGCTGTCGGCGGCACCGGAAGCGGTGCTCTCGGCGGTCTCGCGGACCGTCTGCATGTTGGTGGTGATCTCCATCGTGCCACGCCGTGCGTCGCTCACGTTCCGGGCAATCTCGTTCGTGGTGGCGGCCTGCTGCTCCACTGAGCTCGCGATCGTGTCCTGGAACTCCGCGATCTGGTCGATGATCGACACGATGCCGGTGATCGACTCGACCGAGAGCTGCGTATCGGTCTGGATCGCGTTGATGCGCTTCGTGATGTCGTCCGTCGCCAGGGCGGTGGCCTTCGCCAGCTCCTTCACCTCGTTGGCGACCACGGCGAAACCCTTGCCGGCTTCGCCGGCACGTGCTGCCTCGATCGTGGCGTTCAGCGCGAGGAGATTGGTCTGACTGGCGATGCCGGTGATGACCTGGACGATCTGGCCGATCTCGACGGAGCTCTCGCCGAGCTTGGTCACGGTCGCGTTCGTGGCGCGTGCGGCCTCGACCGCCCGGGACGCCACCTCGGCAGCGTCGGAAGCGCTGTGGGCGATCTCCTTGATCGACGCTGACATCTGCTCGGTACCCGTCGACACGGTGTCGACGTTGCGTGACACCTCGATCGACGCAGTACTGACGGAGCTCAGCTGACTCGACGTCTCGTCGGAGTTCACCCCCATCTGCGACGAGACCACCTGCAGCTCCTCCGCTGCCGCGGCGAGCGCCTCGGAGTTGCTGGCGATGAGCGAGATGCTGCGCCGGAGATCGCTGAGGAGCTTCGAGAGCGCGATCCCCATCTGTCCGACCGCGTCGTCGCCTGTGACGGCGACTGTGCAGGTGAGATCACCGGAGGCGGCACCGTCGAGCGCGACGAGCATCGCGTCCACCTTGGACTGCAGCTCGGCCGAATGCGCCATCTCGCGATCGCGCATGACCGCCATCTCGTCCCGGTACTCCTGGACCGAGGCGAGATCCATCTGGGTCTCCTCGGTGAAGCGCCACATGACGAGCATGAAGATCACCAGCACGACCACGAAGGCAGCATGGACCCCCGCCCACAGCACGGGGTTGGCCTGTGCGGCGGGATGGTTGAACACGCCGTTGGCGTCGACGATCGACATCACCGCGTGCTCGGCGGCCACGAACACGATCGCGAAGGCGAACGCGATGATGTCCTGGTACAGGGCGATCAGCGGGATCAGCACGTAGAACGAGAAGTGGGCCTCGATGAGCCCGTCGGTGAAGTGCACCAGCACCGCGCTGAACATGAGGAGGCCGGTCGCCGTCAAGATGGCCTTCACGTTGCGCGAAACGACCACGTGGCCCGCAATGGCGAAGAAGACGAGCGGCGAGGTCTCCAGCAACGTGTGGAGGAGGTCGTAACCTCGAGCGATGCCGACCACGAACAGGATCGGGACCTGCAGGAGCAGCACCGAGTGGATGAATCGATGCCGGCGCTGCCACGCCTCGTCCGAGAGCTTGATGCCCCTCGGCACGAACGCGAGGACGCGCGTGAGCAGCCCGGTCGGCTCTGTGAGCGCGGGCGCGTGTTGGACAATTGTGGTCACAGCGTCGATGGTCCGGAGTTATCCGATCCGAGCCTGGATTTCGCCTGCGACACCGTCCAGTACCAGGTTCAGCCGCCGCCCACAATCGTCGCGGCGAGCGCCATCCGATGGTCCTTGGCCCAGGGTGGACCCATCCGTGCCCGAGGACCGCGAAGGATCTCGTCGGCTCGGTCAGCCAGCATGCCGACCGCCTGACGTTCTACTTCCTTCGCGCGATAGAGGTGGACCGCCCACCCACGCGCGTGTGCGAGCTCGGCGAGCACCTGGCGATACATGATGGCGTCGGCGCGCGCCTCATATGGCGCTCGACGTTGGACGGCGATGTCGTCGGGGAAGTCCAGTGGCCAGACTCGCAGCGACATCGACACGACCGGCGCGGGAAGCGCGGTTGCGATCTCGTCGAGCGCGGCTGACGTCGCCCGAACCACGGACGCCCGCACCTTGGCCACCAGCGCAGCGGTGGCGGCGACATCGAGCCGCCGGCTCTCGTAGTGAATCGGTGCCGCCGACATGCCGGGTTCGATCAGCTCGATCCGCCGACGGTCCACGACGTCGTGGTCAGCCGACGCCGTCACGGCAACTGCCCAGCCGAGATGATCGGCAATGCCCAAGCGCATGTCACCAATTCTCCCGTGATCGCACGCACCAGCTGATTGACGCATCGTCCGTGTCGGACCCAGGGACGACACCGCGACCGTAACCGGGCCGGTTTCGGGACGGCCACAACGACGTCACGAGTAGCGTGACGTGCGGGCGTGGCGGTTTCGACCCGGTACAGTCCGACTTGGCGAAGGGGAGTAGTTCCAACGCTGGGTGATCGACACACTGGGTGATGAGCCCCGGTCCCCAGGCCTGCATCCGCAGGTGAGCGAGACCTTCGATCAGGCATCGACAGATGCCCGGTCGAGGGCATTCCACCTTCCTCCGGGCCGCATCCGGAAGGAACTCAGTGGAAGCGTTCTGGATCAGTTTCGGCATCATCTTCGTCGCCGAGCTCGGCGACAAGAGCCAGTTGATGGCGATGACCTTCGCTGCCCGCTACCGAGCGATCACGATTCTGATCGCGATCACGGCGGCAACGGCGCTGGTCCATCTGTTCAGCGTCCTGCTCGGTGCCGCGGTCGGCGTCGCGTTGCCCACCAAAGCGCTCGCGGTCGTCGCAGGCCTGGCGTTCTTGGCCTTCGCGGCCTGGACACTTCGCGGCGACCGGCTCGACGAGCACGAGATGACCCGCGCCGCGCAATCGACGAGGTCCGTCTTCTTCACGGTCGCGCTCGCGTTCTTCCTGGCCGAGCTCGGTGACAAGACGATGCTGGCGACGGTCGCCCTTGCCACCGACAACGGGCTGGTCGGCACCTGGATCGGATCGACCCTCGGCATGGTCGCAGCCGACACCCTCGCGATCGTGGTTGGCCAGCAGCTCGGAGCGAGGCTCCCCGAGCGCGTCGTCAAGATCGGGGCTGCGATCACGTTCGTCGTGTTCGGCCTGCTGCTGATTGCCGAAGGGCTTCGCTGAGGGTCAGCGGATCTGGCGGACCCGACCATCGGATCCCCACGTCGCGTCCGCAGTCCACACCTCGGCGTCGAGCCGATCGCCGAGGTTCAAGCGACACTCGTTCAGCCGGACCTGGCAGACTCACGGAGTCGTGGACGATGGACCCCTCCTCCGCATCGATGGCCTCACGAAGAAGTATCCCGGCGTGACGGCTCTCGACGACCTCACCATCGAGGTGCCGCGCGGGCGGATCGGTCTGGTGGGTGCGAACGGAGCCGGCAAGACGACCACGTTCCGCCTCCTGCTCGGCCTCGCCCACCCGACCCAAGGCCGGATCGAGGTGTGCGGCATCGACGTTGCCAGGGACCCGATCGGTGTGCGGGCACGGCTCGGGTACATGCCGGAGCACGATTGCCTGCCGCTCGACCAGACCGCTGCGGACGTGGTGTCGACGTTCGGAGAGCTGAGTGGGCTGCCGGCACGTGCCGCCCGTCAGCGAGCGTCCGACATCCTCGACCTCGTGGGGCTCGACGAGGCCCGCTTCCGGCCCATCAGCGGGTTCTCGACGGGCATGCGCCAGCGCACCAAGCTCGCCCAGGCGCTCGTCGGCGACCCGGAGCTGGTGCTGCTCGACGAACCGACCGCCGGCCTCGATCCGCTCGGTCGCGAGGAGATGCTGGCACTCGTGGCCCGCCTCGGCACGTTCGGCATCTCGGTGCTGATGGCCACGCATCTGCTCGACGACGTACAGCAGGTGTGCGACCACGTCGTGATGATCGACGCCGGCAAGCTGGTCGTCTCTGGCGCCACCGACTCGCTGCTCGAACGCACCGGCGTCGTCACCGTCGACGTCGGGCCGCGCGGTGAAGAGCTCGTGGCCGCACTGAGGAAGATCGCGTTGTCGGCGGTGGCCGAAGACGGCTTGGTCGAGGTCGCCGTCGAAGGCGACCATCACATGGACACACTACGCGACGTCATCGCCGACCTCGGTCTTCCGCTCTACCGCCTGTCGACGCGGTTGACATCGCTCGACGAAGTGTTCCTGCGTCGTGCCGGGAGCATGACGTGAGCGCTGTCGAGGTGGGTGGCGGAGGGGCCGTCTACGACCGTGGCTACCGTCCGTACGAGGGCGCCCGCGGCCGTCGCGGAGCGGCGGCCTTTGCCCTCTACAAGGCGTCGATGCGCAGGGCACTCGGGATCCGGCGGTCGTGGCGGCAGAAGGTCGCACCGTTCACACTGCTCGGCGTGGTCACGATCCCCGCGATCGTCAACGTCGGGATCGGATACGTGACCCGCGATCAACTCGAGGATCGAATCGAGATCATCACCTACCGCGACTACGTCGGCGTTTCGTCGGCGCTGTTGCTGTTCGTAGCACTCGTGGCCCCCGACGTGATGTGCCCCGACCGCCGCCAGCGCGTGCTGCCGCTGATGTTCGCGCGGCCGCTCACGGGCACCGACTACGTGGCGGCGAAGGTCGGTGCGATCGGCTCGATCCTGTTCGCGTTCTCGTTCGTGCCGCAGGTCGTCCTCTTCGTCGGCAACATGCTCGTCAGCGACAGCGCGCTCGACTACTTCACCGGCCATCTCGACGTTCTCTGGAAGGTCACCCTCGCCGTGACCTTGCTCGCCGTGTACTACGCCGTCGTAGGTGTCGCGATCTCGTCGCTCACGGAC
>DASUEW010000700.1:0-4252 GCA_036274875.1 Ilumatobacteraceae bacterium | reverse complement strand
GCGTCGCCCCCGTCGTCGAGGATCATGTTCGGGCCGTCATGACCCTCCCAGGCCATCATCTGCTCGGTACACCACCAGTACTCCTCCAGCGTCTCGCCCTTCCAGGCGAACACCGGCACCCCTTGCGGATCGTCGACCGTGCCGTCGGGGCCGACCACCACCGCGGCCGCGGCGTGATCCTGGGTCGAGAAGATGTTGCAGCTCGCCCAACGGACCTCGGCGCCGAGCTCGTTGAGCGTCTCGATCAGCACCGCGGTCTGGACCGTCATGTGCAGCGAACCGGAGATGCGCGCCCCGGCGAGAGGCTTCGAAGGCCCGTACTCCTTGCGAATCGCCATCAGGCCCGGCATCTCGTGCTCGGCAAGGTGCATCTCCTTGCGGCCGAACGGAGCGAGCGAGAGATCGGCGATGCGGAAGTCGCGGCGCGAATCGATTGTGGACGTCATGACAGGGGTCTCCTCGTTGATTCGAGTGGTTCGATGTGTGAGGAGCGAGCCGGGGCCTGCTGGCACCGATCGGGTCAGCCCGCGTCTAGACGACCGAGTGTAGCGGCGGCGGCGTTGGCGATGGCGGGTCTCGTTCGCGGGTCGCGAACTAGTCGGCCAACACGACGGCGGAGACGTCGACCAGGTAGTGGACGAAGCCGTTGTAGTTGTACACGCGGACCCGGTACGGGTCGGTGGCATCGCCGCCGTACTTGAGCAACGCCATGTTCGGCACGCTCTCGTTCTCGACGAGGTTGAGGTTCGACGCCTCGGGGGGTGGGCCGGCGGCGCCGACCGGCATCGGGAACGCGGTCATGAACGTGTCGACCGGAGTGAACCAGTCGGCCGGCCGTTCCAACGCGGTCGCCGTGAAGTTGCCGAGCAATGCCGACTGGTTGCCGACCGGAACGCCTCCGATCCTCACGTCGTTCACGAACTCCTTGAAGCTCCAGTCCTCGGCCTTCCCAGGCGCGAGCGACACGGACCCGAACGCGGGCTGGCGTGTGTCGAGCACGCGGAACGGCGACGTGAGCGGCACGACTCGGCCGGCCGCGGTGTCCACGGCGGCGCCGTTGACGAGATAGCCGACGATGTCGACGACCAGGTCGACCGAGCCCTGCTCGTTGAACAACCGGATCGATCCGTCGGCGCCGACGGGAACGAGCACCAGGTTCGGCTTGATCTGCCCGGCGCGCAGGTTGAGGTTGCTGGTGGTCGGCCACTGCCCACCGACGGGGGTCTCAGGCACGACCGACACGAACGTCGGCTGGCTGCCCGGGCGATTGTTCACGCCCGTGACGTTGACGAGTGCCCCGACCACCGAGGGGGAGTTGGGGACGATGTCAGTGACGGCCGGGTTGAGCGAGTCGGCGCCGCGGATGGGCACTGTGACGACCTCCAGGGCCGTGACCGGATCGGCGCCGAACAGCGGACTGCGGGAGTCGTAGACGCGACCCGGCCCGACGGGCATCAGCCGCGCACCCCGTGTGCCGTAGCTGCTCGTGGAGAACCAGCCGAACACGTCGATCAGCACGTGGGCCGTCCCGGCGCCGCCCTCGGAGATCAGCCGGATTGCGATCTTGCCCTCGGCGCCCGGCCGGACGATCGCCATGTTGGGCACGTTCTGGCCGGCCTGGAAGTTGACGAGCGAGGAGTCGCCTTCGTTGGCGCCCTTGCCGAAGACCCGGAGGTAGCCCTGCTCGCTCGGGCTGACGACGGTGATGTTGACGGCGACCGCCAGAACGTTGGCGGCCGCGGCCACGGCGGGAAGCCCACCCTGGCCGAGCAGCTGGACCTCGAACGCCTCACCGGCGCCTGGGATGAGGGCCTTGGGGCCGGGCAGCACCGGGTCGTTGATTGCGCTGCGGGTGTCGAGCACACGCTGGGGAGCGAGCGCGTGGTACTCGCCGCCGGAACCAAGCGAGGCAGGAGCGGCCGCTCCCGGCGGTGAGCTCAGTGCGATCGATGTGACACCCGAACCTATGACCAGGGCCAACGCTGTGACAACGCGCACGCTGCGCCGCTTCATGACCATCACGATAGGCAACTGTAATGGATCCGTCATCTTGAACGACAGCGGAGGGTCGAATTTGCTGCCACCGGGTGCGGTCGCTGGCCCGCGCGACAACGAGACGTGACGATCAGCCGCGGCGATCGACCAGCGACGATCGAGCAGAGACCGTCAAACGGTGAACGTCGGCGCGATCGCGTCGCGCTCGATCACACCCATCAAACGGTCGTGCTCCGCGTCGTCGACCGTCACCGACTCGTCGATCAGCATCACCGGGATGTCGTCGCGCACGTCGTAACGGCGTTTGAGGCGCGGGTTGTAGAGCAGGTCCTCGGACTCGACGTAGTACAGCGGACCCTTGTCGTCGGGGCACGCAAGGATCTCGAGCAGTTTCGGACTCAGCGCCATCGGGGGTCCTCCTCAGCCGCGGGTGATGAGTGAGAGCAACTCTTCCACATGGGCGTCGCAGTCGTCGCGTGTCGCCGCTTCGAGGTTGAGCCGCAAGAGGGGCTCGGTGTTCGACGGACGCAGGTTGAACCACCACGAGCCGCAGTCGACCGTGAGCCCGTCGAGGCGGTCCTGCGTGTACGTAGAAAACTCCCCGCTGACGTCGTCGAGGACCGCTGCGACGTCGGCCACGTGGGTGTTGATCTCGCCGCTCGCGGCGTAGCGCTCGAACGGTTTGCGCAACACCGAGAGGTCGACGCTCGAACGCGACAACTCGTTGATGACGAGCAGCGACGCGATGAGCCCGCTGTCGGCGCGGTAGTTGCGGGCGAAGTAGTAGTGCGCCGAGTGCTCACCACCGAAGATCGCGCCGGTGTCGAGCATCACCTGCTTGATGTACGAGTGACCGACCTTGGTTCGCACCGGGATGCCACCGTGCTCGCGAATCGTCTCGGGCACCGCCCGCGAGCAGATCAGGTTGTAGAGCACCGTCGCGCCGGGCTTGTTGCGGAGCATCGCCGCGGCGAGGATCGCGGTCGTCGTCGATCCGCTCAACCCGTAACCGGCCTCGTCGACGACGAAGACGCGGTCGGCATCGCCGTCGAACGCGAGCCCGATGTCGAACCCACCCGACGTGACGCGCGCCCGAAGGTCACGCTGGTTGGCAGGCTGCAGCGGATCGGCGGGGTGGTTCGGGAACGTGCCGTCGAGCTCGGGGAACATGACCTCGAGCTCGAGCGCGTCGAGCCGCTCGAACGCGGCGGGCACGACGAGGCCGCCCATGCCGTTGGCGACGTCGGCGACCACGCGGAGGGATCGAAACGTGGTCGGCTCGACGAACGTCAGGACGTGGTCGACGAACTGGTCGAGCAAGTCGCGCTCGCTCCGTGTGCCACGGACGACGGCAGACGCGGAACGGCCGTTCGCGAGCACCCGGTCGGCAATCGAGCGAATCTCGGCGAGCCCAGAGTCGATGCCGATCGGGCGGGCGCCGGCGTGGCAGAGCTTGATGCCGTTGTACTGGGCAGGGTTGTGCGACGCGGTGAACATCGCGGCGGGCGAGTCGAGGGAACCGGCCGCGAAGTACACGAGATCCGTCGATGCCAGCCCGATGTCGACGACGTCGACGCCCTGTTCCATCACCCCGGTTGCGAACGCGTCGACCAGCTCCGGGCCGCTCGGGCGCATGTCGCGACCGACGAGCACCCGGTCGGTTCCGACGAACTGGGCGAAACCGACACCCAGCGCGTGGGCGACTCTGGCGTCGAGCTGGTCGGGCACCGTGCCGCGGATGTCGTACGCCTTGACGATCTGATCCAGTACTGACATGACGCCTGTCGACGCTATCGGGTGGGATCGACGGGCCGGTCGACAGGTGCGCCCGGCTCGTCCCCCGCCCATTCGGGCGGGTCGAGCGCACCGTGCGAATCAGCACGTGGTGACACACCCGACTCAGGGGGAATCCACACCGGCGCCGACTGCGGACGGATCCACCGGTCCTCCTCGGCGATGCCGTGCGGCTCGAAGCGCTGCGGGTCCCACGGGTCGTGATCGACCTCGACCGCTGGAGGCAGCATCCAGTCGGGCTCGGCCGCCGGACCGAACACCGGGACGTCGGAGACATGACGCACGTCGCCGCGCATCCGCCAGAAGATGCACAATCCGATGCCCACCACGGTGAGCAGCGTGAACATCCAATCGACGTTGCTGCGTCCGTAGGTCAACTCGACGTCGTTGGCGGTCGGGACGACCACCATCATGTTCGGACCGATGCGATACGGACCCAGTGCCCCCGACGCGTCCCAGTTCG
>DASUEW010000699.1:0-2687 GCA_036274875.1 Ilumatobacteraceae bacterium | reverse complement strand
GATCATCTGCCACGGTCTGTTCGACCGGCACCCGACGCTCAAGGTGGCCACCCTCGAGCTCGGCGCGGCGTGGGTTCCGGAACTGCACCGTCGCCTCCGTGTCGCCTATGGCAAGGCGCCCCAGCAGTTCGGCCGGGATCCGATCGAGTCGTTCCGCGAGCATGTGTGGATCGCGCCGTTCTACGAGGACAACATCACGAACCTGCGCGACATCCACGGCGCCGACCGCATCCTGCTCGGCTCCGACTGGCCGCACCCGGAAGGTCTGTCCGAGCCCCGCAAGTGGATCGGCGACTTCGTCGACCTCGGGGAGGACGACATGCGCAAGGCGCTGCGCGACAACCAGCGCGCGCTGACCGGATCCTGACTCCTCGCGTTCTCACCGGCGGCTCGGAACGCGAGTTCGATCTACCCGCTGAACCAACTGGCGTCGGCCCGTCCGTCGATGTGCACCCGCCGGTGCTCGAAGCGCCAATCGCCGTCGATTCGCACGTAGCGATCGACGTAGCGGCCCCAGTGGTCGAGGCCGGTGTCCATGATGACGGCGAAGTAGCAGCGGCCGCTGGCGTGGTCGGCGTCGACGAGGTCGATCTGATGGGTGGCCGTGAAGTGGCGGATGTACGTCGGGCCACTCGCCGCCGCGTGGGCCGCGATTCGCTCCTGCGCGCCGGCGAACATCCGCTTGACGTTCTCGCGGCCCTCGTAGACCGTTCGCTCCCCTCCGGCGTCGATCTCCATCACGGCGTCGTCGGCGAACAGCTCGAACAGCGGCTCGAACCGCCCGGTGTCGCCATACGAGTTGTAGCGGGCGACGAGATCGCGGATGCCTTCCCGGGCGAGCAGGCCTTCGAGGTCCACAGCACGTCACGGTAGTTGACACGAGTGTCAGAAGTCGGAGTGGCGATGACCAACCACCAACCGGGCGGTCAGACCGTGGTGATAACCCGCCGTGCACGGTGATGAAGTAGCCGTCACGGTCATCCGCCCAGCGGAGCCATGCCGCGGCGCAGCCGGCGAGGTCGTCGCGGGACGCCACACCGAGCTGGATGGCGCGGTCGGCCAGTGGTGAATCGGTGATCCGCTGGGCCCAGGTGTGCGCCCACCACGCTCGATCCTCTACCGTGGTGAAACACCAGGTGGAGGCGGATGCCGCCACGTTCGCGTACCCAGCCGCGTAGAACCACGCGACGAGGCGTCGGCCCGCATCGGGTTCGCCGCCGTTGGCACGGGCGACCGCGCCGTACACCTCGCGCCAGCGGCGCAGGCCGGGATCGTCCGGCCACCAGACCATCGCACCGTAGTCGGCGTCGCGTGCCGCGACGGTTCCGCCAGGACGGCAGACCCGGCGCATCTCGATGAGGGCCCGCACCGGATCGCCGAGGTGCTGGAGCACTTGATGGGCGTGCACGACGTCGAACGCAAGGCCATCTTGACGCTCAACACGGAGCGGCACGCGAAAGGCCAGAACGCCTTTCTCGGCCTTGAGCGTCTCAAGAACAAGTTGGTTGGCAAGGACCCTGTGAAGCCTCGCAAGGTGAAAAGGGCGTTCGTCGCACCTGAGACCGCGCTCGGCATGATTCCGCTGAATGCAGCGTTGAGTGAGGCGGAATCCCTCAAGGTGCTCAAGGTCAACTAAGGCAAAGCACCCCACGGTTCCCCAGGTCCACATCGACCACTACCTTGAGACGGTCGACAAGCCGTTGGGGGAGAACGTGTCCCTCCATCTGACCATCTGCCTGACCTGGGCGGTCTACTGCCTGGCGAACCGTGTCAACGTCAAGGCCATGCACGCCTAGCGAGGACGTCGTGCACCACGTCGTGGGTTCTCCGTACGGCGAACTGACCGGGCGGACGGCCGTCCGGCCCGTCTACGAAGAACTGTTCGCGGCGGGACAAACGGTACGTCTTCCTCGGCCAGGCCCAGGGCGCGATCGCCGGTACCGATCATGTCCGCTTCGTCCTCGACGGCGTGCGCATCAGCGACGAGGCAATCGGACCGTATGACCTCAAGGCGACCGCTGCCGACGGCAAGGCCAAGGCGCTCGACACGCGCACACTGACGGTCGGCAACCACAACCTCGAGGTGATCGTCACGATGCCTGAAGGTGTCACCTACAAGTACAAGGCGACGTTCAAGGTCGCCCGCTGACCGCGTTGGCAGCCTGGCGGTCGCCGCGCACATCCGACGTTCGGCGCAGTCGCTCGGCGCTCTCGCATCCCCGTGAGAGGGGCCACCGGGGCCTATGCCTCGATGATCGTGACGAGCCCCTCGAGTGCTCGGAAGTCGTCTCGGTTGCGCGTATAGAGGGGAAGTCCCACCGAGCACGCGACGGCCGCAATCAGCAGATCGACTGCGCGTGTGCCTCGCGCCTTGCGGCCGGCGGCGATGACAGTGGCGTAGATCCGTCCATACGCGCGGGCAGCCGCGATGTCGAACGGTAGTGGGTCGAAGACGGCCTCGGCCCGCTGTAACCGGTCTTGGCGCCGGGCCCGCTCGGCCGGGTCGGACGTGGCGTGAGGCCCTGCCGCGAGCTCGGCCATCGTGATCGCCGTCACCGCGACCTCGACGGGGAGACTCGCGACGTCGATCCGGTCGAGGTCGATGACCACGGACGTGTCGAGGATCCCGCGCGGGGATCGTGGTTCAGGCACGGGGGTGGATGTCTTGGTCGGCGACGGTGTCGAGG
>DASUEW010000698.1:0-2434 GCA_036274875.1 Ilumatobacteraceae bacterium | reverse complement strand
TTGAGTCGGCTCACCCCACACAGTCTCGATGAACGTTTGGTCGCCGACTCGCGCGACTACGCCGCTCGAGTCGGCGACCAGACGTTTGCACCTCCGGCGTCGGGTGAGCCGACTCAATTCAGTAGAGCCCGAAGAGCTCGGCGACGACGATCAGGTCGGTGTTGGCCGGCAGACCGAGCTGCGGATCGCCGCCCGGTCCGAACGCCTCGTCGAACGGGATCGTGATCACCCGGCGACCACCGACGCGCATCCCCTCGATCCCGGCGACGAGCCCGGGAATCGAACCGCCCTCGACGAGCTCGAACAGGAACGGTTCGCCGTTCTCCCACGTGTTGAACAGGATCGCCTCGGTGTCGCCTTGGACCAGCAGCATGTGGATCACCGCGGTCCGACCGGCTGCGACCGGTTCACCGGTGCCGACGACGACGTCGACGACCGAGAGCTCGGTTGCGCCGACAGAGGGCTCGAGCGCAAGGTCGGTCGGTGCGTCGGCAGGATCCGGGGCGGGGATCACCCCGCGCGCCTCGATCACGAACGTCAGCGCGTCGCCAGGCTGAATTGCCGAACCGCCGGGTGGGCTGTCGCCGTATGCGAGCTCGGCCGGGACGTCGAGTTGGCGCCTCGTACCGACCTGAATCCCGATCAGGCCCTGGTCCCATCCCTCGATGACGCGGCCCTGCCCGAGCGGAAAGTCGTAGGGGATGCCGCGTTCGTAGCTGTTGTCGAACTCGACGCCGTCCGCGGTCCGGACGCCCACGTAGTCGACCACCACCGTGTCGCCGATCGCCGCGGCGTATCCGGTACCGGCCACGAGGTCGGTGATCTGGAGCTCGGTCGGGATCGCCGCCGGCACCGAGACGACCGGCTTGGCAGTGCGCGGGAGGGTGGTCGTCGAATCTCCCGGGATCAGCTCCAAGTCCTCGACCGTCGTTCCGTCGGCAGTGTCGACCGTCCCGGTGGTTGCGACGGTCCCGTCGGTTGCGTCGTCAGCGGTGCCGTCACCGCACGCCGACAGCGCGAGTATGGCGAGGACCGTGAAGGCGAGGGGGCGCACGGGGGCGACGCTATCGGAGGGCGGTCGTCGCCGGCCCGCGACGGATGCGGCCGGCGACGGAGTCGATCGCCCGCAGCAGCGTCGGAACGAACCGGTCGGCGTTGGTGACGACGGCGTCGTGCTCGCCGTCGATGCGGAACGCCTCGGCCCCCGGGATCGAATCGAACAGCTCGACCTGGCGTCGCAGCGGGACGACACCGTCGCGCATCGTGACCACGATCGAGGTCGGCACGTCGATCTGCCCGATCCACGCGCTCGACGTGAAGGCGCCGATCGCGCTCCCGGCCTCGAGCATCATCCGCCAGTCGTGTGAGGCAGCCTGCTGCAACGCCCACGGCTCCCACGTGAGGCTCTTGCGTTGGAGGTAGAACTGCTCGGTCAGCCACTCGCGCGCCTGGGTTGGCGTGACCCTGGCGAGGGCGGCGAGCCCGGTCAGGCCGAGGAACGAGAGCCGCTCGGCGCGGAGCTCGGCGAAGTACGGCGCGGTCGCGCACAGGACGAGGCCGTCGACCCGTTCGCGGTGCCGGTGCCACACCAGTTGGGCGACCGCACCGCCCATCGAGTACCCAACTGGGATGAACCGATCGATGCCGAGCGCGTCGGCCACGGCGATCACGTCGTCGGCGACGTCGTCGAGGCGGAACGCACGCTTGCTCCGGATCCCACGGCCGTGACCGCGGTGGTCGAACGCGAACACGCGGTAGTGCCTCGCGAGCGGCGCGTAGCACCGGTGCCAGTTGACGTCAGCGGTCGCAGTCCAGCCGTGGAGCAGAGCGATCGCGGGGGCACCGGAGGGACCGTCGAGATCACGCAGATGGACCGTGCCGCGCCCCTCGAGCTCGAGGTCGTACCCGGGCGGGAGTGCCGGAGCCGGGATTGCCTCGGTGACGGCGGCGTCGCTCAGGCCCGCTCGACCTTCAGGACGCGCACCCGCAAATCACCGTTGGGCGCCTCGTATGACACCCATTGCCCGGCTTCGGCGCCGACCAGGGCCGCGCCGAGCGGAGCGGTCGGACTGACGACGTCGAGACCGCCGATCTGTTCCTCGATGTGGCCGACGAGGTAGCGCTCGGCAGCGTCGTCGCTGTCGCCCTCGTACACGATGGTGACGATCGTGCCCGCCGCCACGATGCCTTCGGCGCCGCCTTCGATGATCTCGGCGTTCTCGAGGAGGTGCTCGAGCTGGCGGATCCGCCCTTCCATGTGCCCCTGCTCGTCCTTGGCGGCGTGGTAGTCGCCGTTCTCGGAGAGATCGCCGAGCTCGCGGGCGCGCTCGATCTTCTCGGCGACCTCGATCCGACCTCGGGTGGTGAGGTCGTCGAACTCGGCGGTCAGGCGTTCGTACGCGGCGCGGGACAGTTGGTTCGCTGCCATGGGGCA